>CAKZYM010000520.1 GCA_937884685.1 uncultured Calothrix sp. | reverse complement strand
ACGCTTAACGGTTTGTGTTTCGACTCAAGTTGGTTGTCCTATGGCTTGTGATTTCTGCGCTACTGGGAAGGGTGGTTATAAACGAAATCTAACTCGTAGCGAAATTGTTGACCAAGTTTTAACCGTACAAGAAGACTTTGGACAACGAGTTAGTCATATCGTATTTATGGGTATGGGTGAACCGTTATTAAATGTGAATAATACTTTAAGCTCTATTCAATGTCTTAATAAAGATGTGGGAATCGGACAGCGTAACCTAACTGTTTCTACGGTAGGAATTCCCGGACGTATTCGTAATTTAGCAAAATATCGTTTACAAGCAACTCTTGCTGTTAGCCTTCATGCTCCCAATCAAGAATTGCGAGAAGAAATTATTCCCAGCGCTCGGAAATATCCAATTGAAGAATTATTTGCCGAATGTCGCGATTACGTAGAAATGACCGGACGTAGAGTATCTTTTGAATATATTTTACTCGCCGGTGTCAACGACCTTCCCGAACACGCACATCAACTATCGCGACAGTTACGGGGATTTCAAAGCCATGTAAATTTAATTCCCTATAATCCCATCGAAGAAGTAGATTATAAACGTCCAAGTTACGACCGCATTCAAAATTTTGTACAAGCACTGGAAAAGCATCATACCGCTCACAGCGTCCGTTATTCCCGTGGTTTAGAAACAGACGCTGCTTGTGGACAGTTACGAGCGAATAAGAAATAGGATAGGAGAGAGGGGGAAGAAATTAATAACTCCTAACTCCTAACTCCTAACTCCTAACTCCTAACTCCTAACTCCTAACTCCTAACTGATTATTTCCTTGCGTAAATACCGGGAGCATAAGCTTCAATCACTTTTCCGGTACGGGTACAGTTAATCATTAAATAATCGCAATCTCCACAGCTTGTGCGACATATTTGTCTGTCAGAAATATGATGTCTTTCACATTTACTTCCACAATTAGGACAACAAACTTTTTGGATTGTTTGCATTCTGATTTTTAAACCTCTTATTTTTAATATCTATTGAATAAATTGAGTGTATCTAATCGTCGTTAGTTTTCACTTGCTTAACTTGTGAAAGCTGATAAAAATATAATCAGGTATGTTTTTACGTCTATTTTTTTGAATAAGCGCTTTAATATATGCTCTAATTATCATCTTATTTAAAAGCAATTTTCATCCGGCTTTACATATCAAAACTATTATTTTTACATAATTTACCCCTTTATTTTGAGCGAACCCCATACTTTAGACTTTGAGACCGGTTTACTTTGCGTCATTACAAGATAACTCAGATTCATTATCTATCTGTGAAAACATTATTATTTTTTAAGCAAGTTTTAATGATGACAATTTTCTGGTTTAAATAACGAAATATAAAGTTGTGAGAATTATAGAATGCGTCTTAAGATGAAGAAGTAGATAGAAAAATCCCATAATTTAACAAAATATTCCAAAATATCTAGTTAAATTGATTTATTTTATTTGTTATTCTATTGGTAGGTAATGGGTAATGATATCGGGTAATTGATAGTTGGCTTCTGCCGCTATCAGTTACCCATATTTTTTTAACTCGGATATAGCTGTTTTCGGGTGAGTGCAGCACTAAATGAATAAATTAATTCATGAAGCTGGATAAGCAAATAGCCATACTCATTCCCAATAATTGAAGCGTGTTGGGCTGAAGTAAAACCGCTATATTAATTGTTAAATAATGTTAAATATGGCTACATAGTAAAAATCATTATAAATGTAGTAACAGAGCTTGAAGAGATTTTAAATACCCGAAATATTTAGATTAGCCGTTTGTTCCTGCTTACCGTTGCATGATTGGCTCCGATGTTAAACCAAATAAGAATAGTGAAATGCTTTGCAAAACTTTTACCAATTATTAAAAATATTGTTTGTATTGCAGCATACTTACAGTCAAGACCCATTTTACTGTTATTATTTCTCATGCATTTATAGCGATAAAAAATGAATAACGAAAACTACCGCGCTTATTGGCGAAAAAATGTAGCTTTAATTCGTAATCTTTTAATTGTTTGGGCAATAGTCTCTTTAGTCTTTAGTATTTTGCTGGTTGAACCTTTAAATACAATCCGTTTTTTTGGCGTACCCTTCGGCTTTTGGATGGCACAGCAGGGTTCAATCCTGGTATTTGTGGCGCTAATTTTTATTTACGCCGTGCAGATGGATAAATTAGACCGCAAACATAATATTAGAAGGTAGGGTAAAACTGTGTCGGTTGAAATTTGGACTATTTTATTTGTCGGTGCTTCGTTTTTAATTTACGTTTATATTGGTTGGCAGTCTCGCGTTAAAGATAGTAAAGGCTTTTTTGTCGCGGGACAAGGTGTACCTGCTCTTGCTAATGGTGCTGCCACTGCTGCTGACTGGATGTCCGCAGCTTCGTTTATTTCCATGGCTGGACTAATTTCTTTTTTGGGTTACGATGGCTCAATTTATTTGATGGGATGGACTGGGGGTTATGTACTTTTAGCCCTACTGCTAGCACCGTACTTGAGAAAATTTGGTAAATACACCGTCCCCGATTTTGTTGGCGATCGCTATTATTCGCAGTTTGCTAGATTAGTCGCTGTTATCGCTGCCATCTTCGTTTCGTTAACCTATGTCGCCGGACAAATGCGTGGTGTTGGTATCGTTTTCAGCCGTTTTTTGCAAGTCGATATCAATACGGGTGTGCTTATCGGTATGGTAATCGTCGGTTTTTTCGCGGTGTTGGGAGGAATGAAAGGGATTACCTGGACTCAAGTCGCTCAATATTGCGTTTTAATCGTTGCTTACCTGATTCCAGCAATTGCAATTGCACTTATACTTACGGGAAATCCGATACCCCAATTTGCATTCACCTTCAGCGATATAGCCGATAAATTAAACGGACTTCAAGTTGACCTAGGTTTTCAGGAATATACTCAGCCATTCGTCAACAAATCAATGTTGGACGTACTATTTATTACCATCGCTTTGATGGTGGGTACCGCCGGTTTACCCCACGTAATCGTTAGATTCTACACGGTTCCTAACGTCCGCGCTGCCCGTTACTCTGCTGGTTGGGCATTACTATTAATTGCTATACTTTATACCACTGCTCCCGCTCTTTCGATGTTCGCTCGCTACAACTTAATTGATTCACTGCACAATAAAACCGTTGCGGAAGTACAGCAGCTAGACTGGGCAAAAAAATGGGAAAGTACGGGATTATTAGGCTTTGAAGATAAAAACGGGGATGGAAGATATCAATTAACCCCAGATGAAGCATCCAGCGAAATCACAATTGATAGAGATATCATCGTACTTTCCACCCCAGAAGTTGCCAAACTTGCACCTTGGGTAATTGCTTTGGTAGCCGCAGGGGGTTTAGCAGCAGCCTTATCTACAGCATCGGGTTTATTACTAGTAATTTCAAGCTCCATCGCTCACGACGTTTATTTCCGCATGATTAATCCCCACGCATCGGAAAGTAAGCGGGTATTCGTTGGTAGAATCATGGTAGGTTTTGCTGTAGTAGTAGCCGGATATTTTGGAGTAAATCCACCGGGATTTGTAGCCCAGGTAGTAGCATTTGCTTTCGGTTTAGCAGCAGCAAGTTTCTTTCCCGCGATATTTTTAGGAATATTCGACAAACGCACCAATAAAGAAGGTGCTATAGCTGGAATGTTAACTGGCTTAATTTTCACCACATTCTATATTATCGGCGTAAAATTTGCCGGAATGCCCACATGGTTCTTTGGTCTTTCT
>CAKZYM010000519.1 GCA_937884685.1 uncultured Calothrix sp. | reverse complement strand
AACGAGTAAATTACTTATTACTTATTGCTTACTACTTATTACTTACGACTTACTACTTATTACTTATGAATATATCTCCACCGAAGGAAAAGTTGCATATTGGATGGCAGGGTGTTTTCTCTGTGTTTATGTACATTGTTATGTACTTACCTATAGTGGTTCTTGCTTTTTATAGTTTTAATCAGTCTCCTTACAGTGGAGCTTGGCAGGGATTTACTTGGGAATGGTACGAAAATTTATTTAAAGATGAGCGTATTTTATCGGCTTTACAAAATAGTTTGATAGTTGCTTTGAGTGCTGTTAGCATTTCTGCTGTGCTGGGAACTTTGATGGCTGTGGGTTTGGCTCGTTATCGCTTTCTGGGAAAGGGTTTATATCGAGGAATATCTTATTTACCTTTGATTATCCCTGATATCGCTATTGCTGTTGCTACTTTGGTTTTTCTGGCTGCGTTTGCGATTCGTTTGAGTGTATGGACTATCATTGCAGCACATATAGTATTTTGTTTGGCATATATCGGTCTTGTTGTTTCTTCTCGTTTAACTAATTTAAATCCTCATTTAGAGGAAGCTGCATTAGATTTAGGAGCTACACCTTTTCAAGCTTTTGTTAAGGTATTGTTACCTCAATTAATGCCAGGAATTATCGCTGGTTGCTTGTTAGCTTTTGTGCTGAGTTTGGATGATTTTTTAATTGCTAGTTTTACGGCTGGTAGCGGTTCAAATACTTTACCGATGGAAATTTTTAGCCGCATTAGAACTGGTGTCAAACCTGATATTAATGCTTTGAGTGTAATTTTGATAATCGTATCTGCAATTGTTGCTTTTGTTGCAGAATCAATTCGTAATAGAGCAGAATCTAGAAGCGAGAATTAGTTAGGAGTTAGGGGTTACAACTAATAAGTAATAAGTAATAAGTAATGAGTTAGGAGTTAGGAGTTAGGAGTTAGGAGTTAGGAGTTAGGAGCATCCCGATTATGCAAAAAGCCCGCAGACTATAAGTCTGGGGCTAATACTACGAAGCCCACAAAGGTGGGCTAAAAATCTTAGTAGCCCACGAAGGTGGGCTTAGTTTGTGTAGCTGCACCCTTACAGGGTGTCGGGTAAAATGTTTGTTCAAAATCGGGATGCTCTTTAGGAGTTAGCTATTGATAGTTATGATTCTAAATATTTTTTAATCCAAAGGTTCCAAAGTTATTAAATGACTTTTCTTATTCCTAATTCCCTAGTTCCTATTCCCCACGTCCTTCTCAAAAATATTAGACAAAAACCAAAATATTCTGCTTCAATTTTAATATTTTCACTGTGAAAGTAACCGTAATTCTACTGCTTTCTTAATAATTCATCCGAAAGTTGGAGTTTACCCCAAACAATTACTATCAGCAAACGCACCGATGGCGATTAAGCAATAATACTAATAAACTGTCAGTAATATTATTATCTCTTTACTCTAAATCAATTAAGGGATAAAAACTTTTTTTGACATTTTTTTGACTGTTTTATAACTCTCCGAGCATCTCCTTTTATGGCTAAGAAAAATAAATCATTTTTTAAATACGCACTTTTGGCAATCAGTTGTGTTTTTACCTTCTCTTTGGTTTCTGCATGGATAGCTCCAGCTCAAGCAAAAATAATTTTTATTCCACCAGGAACGGAACCACCTAAGACTGATACCACTAGTACCGCTGGAGGAAGTTCTCGTGGAAATAGTTGCAAGATTGGTCAACTTAACAATAATACTGCATCGGTAGTAAAACTGTTGCCTCAATCAAATATCGGTTTAACGTTAAAGCAACGTCCGTCAATTATGGTGTACGTTGCTCCAACTACTGCTCGAAAATTATTTTTCAGTATCCAGGATGAGGATGAGAATAATTATTATGAAACAACTTTGCGGCTAGATAGAAACACGGGAGTTATGCAAGTTAGACTTCCAGCTTCCGCTCCTAGATTGGTAAGTGGAAAAAAATATCAATACACTTTGGCAACTATTTGCGGTGAAGATTTCCAACCTGAAGATTATTCTGTTAGCGGTTGGATTCAGCGAGTTCAATTGAGCGGAAATTTGCAGTATCAGCAACCTTCTTTGGAGTTAGCGTCTAAATTGGCAATGCAAGGTATATGGTACGATGCGCTTTCTACTCTTGCGATAGTAAAGAAATCGCAACCGTCGAATCAATCTGTTGCTAATTCTTGGCAGCAATTATTGCAGAGTGCTGGTTTAAGTAAGATTTCCCGAGAACCAATAGTTAATTAAAGTTAATCACGATGTGGTCAAAGTTTAGAGCGCTTTTATGGGAATGGCGTTTTGTTGCGATAACGACTCCTGCTGTAGCCTTAGCCGTAATTGTAGGAAGCATAGCAGGATGGTTTGGGCTTCTGGAGCGAACAACTCTAGAGCATTTTTTTGCTATACGTCCATCGGAAAAGCGTGACAAGCGAATTTTAATTGTCACTATTGATGAACAAGATATCACCGAAGTTGGTAGATGGCCTATTCCCGATAAGTATTTGGCTGATGCTTTGAAAGAAATTAATCAGTATCAACCTTCAGTGATTGGTCTGGATATTTACCGAAATTTACCCGTAGAACCCGGTAATCAAGAATTAGTTAAGGTGATGCAGACTACACCAAATTTAATTGGAGTTAAGAAAATGTTGGGGGATAAAGCAGATAAGGTTGCACCACCCCCGACTTTATCTGAACTTAACCAAGTTGCTCTTGCGGATTTGATTTTGGATGCAGATAGCAAAGTTCGACGAGGATTGCTATCTGCTTTTGATGAAGATAAGAATGTTTATCAGGGTTTAGCGGCTAGTTTAAGTTCAATATATTTAGATAAAAAAGGTATCGAAGCGATTTATGACCCGAAAGAAAAATCTTTACGGTTGGGTAAAGCGGTGTTTTATCCCTTTACACAAAAAGAATTTGCTTACCGTAATGTAGATAAGACGGTATACCAAATTTTACTTAATTATCGCAGTCTAAAACAAGATTTTGAGACAGTCACTCTGCGAGATGTGCTATCTGGTAATTTATCTGAAGAACAAGTCCGTTCGCGAATTGTTTTGATAGGTATGACGGCTAAGAGTGTTAATGATTTTCATAGTATTGGCTATGCTTCTAGTGTAAGAAATAAAAATATTCGTATTCCTGGTGTGAAAATTCACGCTCATTTAACGAGTCAAATTATCAGCGGAGCTTTAGATGGACGACCGATGATAAATGTGTTGTCTTATCAAGGAGAATTTTTCTGGGTTTTGTGTTGGTCTTTAACTGGTAGCTGCGTTAGTTGGGTATTATTAGAAGCTAATTCAAAGCGGAAAAAAGCTTTTTTAGGATTGACTATACTGGGTATATCAATTGCTGTCGGAACTTTGATTGTTTGTTGTTATGGAAGTTTTCTGATTGGCTGGTGGATTCCTGCTGTGTCACCTTTTGTTGCTCTTATTACTTCAGCAATTATAGTTAGTAATTTTCATAAACATTGGCAATTAGAGCAAGCTAATGAAAAGTTACAGGAATATTCTCGTACTTTGGAAGTAAAGGTAGAAGAGAGAACTAAGGAATTAGTTGAAGCTAAAGAAGCAGCAGATGTTGCTTCTCAGGCTAAAAGCGAGTTTTTGGCGAATATGAGTCATGAATTACGAACACCTTTAAATGGCATTTTAGGTTACGCACAGATATTACAACGTTCGCAAAATATTGCGAAAACAGAACGCGATGGTGTAGAAATTATCCATCAATGTGGCTCGCATTTATTGACTTTGATTAATGATATTTTAGATTTATCAAAAATTGAAGCTCGCAAATTAGAATTGCACTTTAGCGATATTGATTTCTCTGCGTTTTTAATTGCTGTTGCTGAAATATGTCGCATTCGAGCCGAGCAAAAGGGTATTGAGTTTAATTTGCAAGCAGATTCGCAACTTCCGTCAACAGTAATTACTGATGAAAAACGGTTGCGTCAGATTTTGATTAATTTATTAGGGAATGCGATTAAGTTTACTCAAGAAGGTGGAGTTACTTTTTCGATTCGGCTAATAGAAAGTAATCAACTAGATATAGATAAAGAGAGTTGTAAAATTCGCTTTGAAATTATTGATAGTGGTGTGGGAATTACACCGGAACAATTAAATAAAATATTTTTACCTTTTGAACAAGCGGGTGATAAAAATAAACAAACTGAAGGTACGGGGTTGGGATTGACTATTAGTCGCAAAATTGCTGAGTTGATGGGTAGTGGAATTCAGGTAGAAAGTAATTTTGGTTCGGGTAGTAAATTTTGGTTTGATGCTGATTTAAAGGTTAGTAAGGAAAATATTCAGGAAAAATCAGATTTATCAATAAATAAGCAAATTATTGGTTTAAAACATGGTAAGCCTAATATTTTAATTGTGGATGACCAGTGGGAAAATCGTTCATTTATCGTTAGTTGCTTGAAGACAATTGGTTTTTGCTGTTTTGAAGCAAGCAATGGTAAGGAGGGTTTAATAAAAGCAGAAGAAATAAAACCGGATTTAATTATAACTGATATCTCTATGCCTGAAATGGATGGTTTGGAAATGATGGAAATCCTGAGAAATAATCAAGAATTTATTAATATACCAATTATAGTTTCATCTGCTAGCGTTTATGAAAAGGATGTTAAACAAAGTTTGGCTTTTGGTGCGAATAAATTTCTACCGAAACCAATACAAATAGACAACCTATTACAAATTTTAAAAAACTATTTACATTTAGAGTGGATTTATGCCAAAAATGAAGAAAAACCTGCAAATGAAGAATCAATTGATGAACAAGAATTAATTGCTCCTTCAGGAGCAGAAATGGATAAATTGTTCGATTTAGCTATGCGAGGAAATGTTAATGAGATAAAAAATTTATTAAATAATATAGAAAGCTCGGATAAAAGTTTTAAACCCTTTGTCGCAAAAGTTAGAGAGCTTGCTGATGATTTTCAATTTAAACAAATTAGACAATATATCAAGTCTTTTAAAATTGAAAAAGTATAATTATGCTTTAGGAATAGGGAGTAGGGAAAATAATCTATTTTCTAATCCTAAATTATTCTAAATTTGCTTAGGGAACAAATAATTTTAAATCAAGTAATTAAAAATAAATATTTATAAATATTATTTAATTTTTAAATCTAAAATCCAAAATCCAAAATAGAAATGACTTATTCAAAACAACCGATAATTTTAATTGTTGATGATAATTTAACTAACTTAAAAGTCCTATCCGGAGCAATCGCTGATTCTGGGTGGGAAATATTAGTCGCTACCGATGGTGAAAGTGCTATCGAACAAGCCGAATATGCTAAACCAGACTTAATATTACTAGATGTAATGATGCCAGGAATTGATGGGTTTGAAACTTGTAACCAACTTAAACAAAATCCTGTAACTTTTGAAATTCCGATTATTTTTATGACAGCACTTTCCGAGACCCTAGACAAAGTGAAAGGTCTTTCTTTAGGTGCTGTAGATTATATTACTAAACCTTTTCAAACAGAAGAAGTATTGGCTCGTGTTAACGTTCATTTAAAAATGCGCTTTTTAAACAAGCAATTAGCAGAACAAAAAAATGATTTAGAAAAACGGGTAGAAGAGCGTACTAATGAGCTAAAAACGGTTCTTAATGATTTGCAAGAATCTCAATTGCAATTGGTACACACAGAAAAAATGTCCGCATTGGGTGAATTAGTAGCTGGTGTTGCTCACGAAATTAACAATCCCGTGGGCTTTATTGATGGTAATCTAGAATTTCTTGAAGAAAATACATCTGATATTATTAAGCATTTACGACTTTACCAAAATCATTATCCTAATCCAGAATTAGAAATATCAAATAATGCAAAAGAGATTGAATTGGATGTTTTAATCGAAGATATACCACAAATTATTTCTTCTATGAAAATAGGAGTAGAGCGTATTGGAAATATCAGTACTAGTTTACGAACTTTTTCTCGTTCTGATAGTTCATTAAAAGTAGCTTGTGATGTTCATGAAGGGATTGACAGTACTTTAATGATTCTCAAGCATCGTTTGAAAGCTAATAATAAACGACCGGGAATCAAAGTACTCAAAGACTATGGGGATTTACCTTTGGTTAAGTGTTATTCCGGTCAACTAAATCAGGTATTTATGAATATTATTTCAAATTCTATAGATGCTTTAGACGATTATAATAGTCAGTTTTCTTATGAAGAAAAAAAGACAAATCCCCATCATATTTTAATTACCACTGAGTTTGATGCTGATAGCGATAGAGTAAGTATATCTTTTAAAGATAATGGTCCTGGAATACCGGGTGATATTCTCAAGAATATATTTGAACAATTTTTTACTACTAAAAGTGTTGGAAAGGGAACTGGTTTAGGATTATCAATCAGCAGACAGATAGTAGAAGAGAAACATCAGGGTAAGTTAATTTGCAATTCTCTACCGGGTGAAGGAACAGAATTTGCTATTGAGCTTCCGGTGGAATAAATTATAGTATCAAAATATTGCGGTTATTATATATTGCAATAGTTCATTTTTTTTCATCATTGTTTAGACTTTTGCCTTTATTGAAATGCTCCCGATACGGGAATTATTATTTATGATTATTTTGTATAAATCAGAGCTAAAAAATATTTTTATGAATAGAGAATAGGAATTAGTAAAAAAAGATTTTGGATAAAAATATTATTATTTAAAAATTATAATTTATTCACAGCTTCAATTTGATAACTTTTTTATAGCGTTTATTAAGCAACTGAGGTAGCTTGACCTCACCCCCTTCCACTCTCCTTATTAAGGCTACGGTGTACACACAAGTGGGTATAAAGTAGGGAGGCTA
>CAKZYM010000518.1 GCA_937884685.1 uncultured Calothrix sp. | reverse complement strand
AGCCTACTACTACTTTATCCTCCAAGAGTTCCAAGACTTCGCTCCCTCTGGATATAGGAAAAGAGGTTAAAGGTCAAGAACAATCACCCTCTTCAATCTCAGAGTCTTCCAAAATTTCTACACTTCTAGAGGAACCAGTCAAACTAGCAGAAATAGGGGACGGTGAGGTTCCTTCAACCTCTCCCGGAAATTCCGGTTCAGGCTCTTTGTTTGACCAACAAGGGGGGTCTTTATTCGACCGTCAACAGCAGCCTCAGCAGCAACAGCAGCAACAGCAGCAGCCCCAGGAAGAGATTCTGCCACAACAGCCACGACAGAACAATCCTCAAGACCGGCAAACTCAAGGAGAACCCCTAAATCCTCTGCAAGAGAATTCTACTCCTCCCTCAAGACCAAGAAGTCGTAGCAAGGTGCAACTGGAAATTACTCCTGTAGGAGACCCAGTAGTACAGGCTGATGGACGTTCGACAATTCAGATACGAGGACAGATTATCAACCCGGAAGGGGAAGTGATTCCTCGCGATGTGGAAGTAACTCTGACGAGTAGCGCTGGTAAGTTTATTGGTTCCGACCAAAACAAGGATGCGCCGGGATTCCAGGCACGTGCTATCAACGGGGAATTTATTGCTACCCTGCAATCAGGACTGAAACCTCAACCGGTTCGCATCAGAGCGGCAGTCCATAAAATCAAAAAGCCTGCATCTACCCTAAGACAGAGAGAGAGGGCAATTGATGGAGAAGAGATATTAGAAAACGGGAGAGATACAAGACTATTCAATAATGAACTTGTCTCTCAACCTATAGAAGCCTATACCCAAGTAGAATTCACCACCTACTTGCGTCCTTCTTTAGTCACGGGTATTATCAATCTCCGTATTGGTGCTAGAGGTACTAATTTCTGGGGTAGTCGTAGAGAATTTCTCGACCCAGATGCGGATGATGGAACCGAGTTTGACTTGGACTCTCAGGTATTTGCGACGGGTAAAGTTGGAGAATGGTTGTTTACTGGTGCTTTCAATAGCGAGCGACCGATTAACCAAGATTGTGAAGGTAGAAACAGATTATTCGGTGGGGTTCAGTTTTGCGAGAAGCAATATCCGGTATACGGTGATAGTTCTACCGTGACTCCGACCACACCTTCAACGGATAGTTTTTACGCTCGTTTTGAACGCAGTTCTAAGGTACCTGGTGGAGACCCCGATTATATAATGTGGGGGGATTACAGAACTGAGGAATTCTCTCGACCTTCGCAACTTTACGGTGGTACTTCTCGTCAACTCCATGGTTTCAAAGGTAATTATAGTTTGGGACCTTTGCAGATAACGGGTTTATTTGCAAATGACGTGGAAGGTTTCCAGCGAGATACTTTCGTTCCTCAAGGTATCAGCGGTAATTATTTCTTATCAAGAAGGTTGTTGGTTCCTGGAAGTGAGAACGTTTATTTAGAAGCCGAAGAAATCAACCGTCCGGGTACTATTGTTAAGAGACAGCAACTATATCGCGGTCGAGATTATGACATAGATTACGACCGAGGCACGATTAGGCTTTTAAGTCCAATATTGGCAACAGAACTTAATCCTTTCGGAGCAACTCTGCAAAGACAGATTGTTGTTACTTATCAGCCAGAGTTTGGTGATGAATCAGATATTTATGCTGCAAGAGCGCAGTTTAATATCTCGCAGAATTTTGATAATAAATCTTTTATTGCTGGTTCTTATTTAAGAGAAGACCAGGGGGACAGAGATTTTGAACTGTATGGAGCGGATTTTCTGTTATCCTTCGGTCGCTTTGGTAAGATTCTGGGTGAATATGCGAGGTCGGAAAGCAATATTACAGGTGGTGACGATTTAACCGGAAACGCTTACCGTATCGAAGCCATTGGTAATTTAAACGACCGCATTAACTTAAATGCTTATTACCGTTCGGTTGAGGAGAATTTTAATAACAATGCTACATTCAGTTTTTCTCCGGGACAAACTCGTTACGGTGCAGGGTTATTGGGTAAGTTAAGCGATACCACTACTTTGGGTATCTCTTACGATGTGGAAGAAAACTTCGGTCGAGCTTCTACAGGTTTGGTAAACTTCTTTGATTTATTCGACCCCCAACCCCAAGCACGTCCCGGTCAAGTTTTGGATAATGAATTAAGAACTTTCCGAGCGGGAATTTTACAAAAGCTTGGTTTTGCTGACGTTAGTGTGGAATATGTTAACCGTCAGCGGGATGATGATGTCAATAATGGTCAAAACGGAACCGATGATTTGAATGGGGATGCAGAGCAAATTGTTTCCCGGTTGAAGGTACCTTTAACCCAATCTTTGACTTTCCAAGCTCAGAATGAAGCTAATATTAGCGGTTCCGACCCACTTTATCCCAATAGAACTACTTTAGGACTCGATTGGCAAGCATTTGAAGGAGTTACTTTTAGATTAGCTCATCAATGGTACGACGATACCAGCTTGTTAGAAGGAAATTCTTTAACTACTTTAGATACTTTGGTCGATTACAATTTAGCCAAAGACACTACATTCAACGGACGCTATTCGGTATTATCTGGCTTCAGCGGTTTGCAAGGACAAGGTGCGTTAGGAGTTAACCACGGAATGCCGATTGCACCAGGATTGCGGATGAGTTTGGGTTATCAATATGTATTCAAAAATATCTTTAACTCTACTGCTGCTGGAGATAGGATACCGCAATATTACGCTGTGGGACAAACGGCATCTTCTCTAGGATTATTTTCCGGTTCGGTGTATAGCGTTGGTTTGGAATATAGCGACAATCCAGACTTTAAAGCTAGCGGTCGTTTTGAATTCCGCGATGGTGACGAAACCGATACTACCTTTATTTCTGTAGGTGCAGCGGGTAAGATTTCTCCAGCATTAACAGCACTAGCACGCTATCAACAAGCGGGTGAAGCCAATGTATTTTTACCTTCTTCGGTGAATAACTTTGGTGCGACTGAAGGAGTAAGATTTGAAGAATTGGGAGATACCGCTAATTTAAAAATTGGTTTAGCTTATCGCGACCCGACCAACGATAAATTTAACGGTTTACTTAAATACGAATGGCGACAAAACTTTGACTCCATACCTGAAAACCAGTTTACCGGAAGCAGTACGGCCACAGGACATGTATTTTCAGCAGAAGGTATCTATGCACCTTCGTGGAGATGGGAATTTTTCGGTAAATATGCTTTGCGTAACGGTGTAACTTATTTTGATGGGGACCGGTACGATGGAACGGTGAATTTAGCTCAAGCAAGAGCTACCTATAAATTAGGATTCCGTACCGATTTAGCGGTAGAAGGACGCTGGATTGGTCAGAGTTCCAACAATAATCCGGATTTCGATGAATTTGGAATTGCGGTAGAAGGTGGATATTACTTAACTCCGGATTTACGTTTGGGAGTAGGATATGCATTTGGTAGCGTTGATGACCGCGACTTTACCGGATTTCGTTCCACTGGTGGATTGTATCTCAATGTCAGCTTGAAGCTTAACGAATTGTTTGGTGGATTTGGATTGCAGAAACCAGTTCCGAAACAAGAGCAAGAATCGGAAGTTTCACCTTTGGTAAGAGACGGTTCTCAACGACAGTCCGAGAAACCTAAAAGCAAGTTAGCCGAACGCTTGAAGAAAAATCAATCGGACAAATTGGTTAATCGTTTAAAGAAACAGCAGGGAATGAGGAACGGTGGAGAGAGAACAGAGAATTTACCAGCAAATACAAGTAATACTCAATCCCGAATTCTGGAAAATCAAAATAAATCTTCTCAAACCAAGCTGATAAATAACCTGAAAAAGTAATTACGAATTACGAATTACGAATTACGAATTACTAAAATGTGGTGTCACAGGATGTGAGCAATGTCAAAAAAAAGGTCAAAGGTCAAAGGTAAGAGGTCAAAGGTGATTTGTTCGCTTTTACCTATTAAAAAAATCTTTTACGTTCTTCCTACAATATTTTTTCTTCCCAGCGCTGTATTTGCACAAGATTCTACTAATACTCCTGCACCCCCTGCGGTGAGAGCGGTGGTAAATAGTAATGCAGATGGGCCGGTGAGTGCTGATGGTCAACTGACTTTGCGCGAAGCAATTGAGGTTGTCAACGGAACTTTAACCCCAGATAGACTCAGCAGTGCAGAACAAGCTCAAATTGCTCCTGCAACCGGTGGTGGAAGTACTATTGAATTTAATTTACCCAGTGGTGCGACAACTATTGAGCTACAGTCTGTATTACCAGATTTGGCTGCACCGGGGTTAACTGTTGATGGAGGTACCCAACCGGGATACGACCCCAACACTTCAGCAACAGCAGAAATTGAAATCCCGATTCCCTTGGTGACGATAACACCCGCACCGGAACAAGAAGTATTTCGCGGTTTAACGGTGGTTGCGGATAATATTACGATTCGCGGCTTGAATATGTACGGTTTCAATGCAGAACCAATTAAACAACAGTTGGGAAGCGCATTGATTTACGACGGAAAAGCCGACCCCGCAACTTTAACAACTCCACCAGGGAATATTGTAATTGCTCACCGCAATCCTCCTCCGGATATCAGCCAGCAAAAACCCCCTGCGAGCAGCTTTCCGTTTCGCGAACGAGACCAACCCCCGCAAAACGTCACTATTGAAAATAACTGGTTGGGAATAACTCAAGATGAAAGAGTACCCGACCGACTTTCTGCTTTTGGTGTTTATGCTTTTAACAGTAAAGGTGCAACCATTCGTAGAAACCGCATTTCTTATCATGCGGGTAGTGCAATTATCACTTCGGTAAGAGCAGAAGATACTCAGGTCGTACAAAACATTATCGTTGGTAACGGTATCGACGGAATGCCAGATGCATTGAGATTTGAAGGGGTAGTCGATAAGTCTCAGATTCTGGGTAATTTAATCTGTGCTAACGATGGTGCGGGAGTGTATTTATTTAAACCTAAAGGTGACATATTAGTACAAAATAATAAAATTACCTATAACGGCAGAAGATTGCGACGGGCTGCGGTTTTTGTCATGGGTAGCGACCATAAGGTACTTGGTAACGAAATTGATAACCAAGCTGGGCCGGGAGTGGTAGTTGCTGCATTTCCTCAAAATGATATTGGTCGAAGAGGAGTAGCCAAACGCTACGAATTCCGTAACAATAAATTTGCGGCTCTAGATGGATTGAGCTTTGACCTCAACAGTCAGAGAAATCTGGGAGTAATTGACTTTCAGCGCGGAGATGGTCCCAATCCCAAACGTAACTCTGGAAATCGTCGCAAAGAAACCGGAAACGCTGCAATTAACGCTCCCCGATTTGCCGAAAAAGCTTTTGCACTTAGCGGTAGTAGTGCCACCATTACCGGTAAAGCTGATGAAGGTAGCGAAATCACAATTTACAAATTAGGTGACTATCAGCGGGGACTAGAAGCTATATACCAACCCGGATATGGTGCTTTAACAGAACCACTGACCATAGTTAGCACTGGAGAAGACGGTGAATTTACGGCCCAAGTCGAAAACGTTCAACCGGGAGACATGATAAGTGCGATCGCCACTGACCCGAAGTACGGAACCTCAGAGCCAGCGGTAGCTACAAAGATTGGTACCATTGATACTCCACCGAACGTAAACGTTACACCGAGAATAGAACCAATCAATCCACCCCAGTGCGTTTCTAGACCAGTAGAACCACCACCACCAATACCAACACCAATACCCGAAATACCACCCGATCCAGTTCAAATTAAAGTACCGCGCAATATTCACTTTGCCTTAGATAAATCTTTCATCAGCGACGAAAGCGCAGCAGTACTAGACAAAGTAGCAGAAGTCCTCAAGCAATATCCTTTCATCGTTATAGAACTGCAAGGTCATACCGACCCCAGAGCCAGCAACGCTTATAACCAAGCACTGGGTAAACGACGCGCTCTGTCTACGAGAAATTATTTATTGCGTAAAGGAATTGCACCGGAAAGGATGACCATACGCTCCTTTGGTGAAACTCAACGTAAGGTTCCTGGAGGTACAGATGTTGTGGATTATGCACGAGATAGACGTACCGAAATTATCTTCAAGGATATCAGAGGTATAGAACTCGAAATCATTGATCAAGAGCAAGATTTACAAATCGAAGGAAGGTAAAAGGATTTTGGATTTTGGATTTTGGATTTTGGATTGAAGGTTAGGAGTTAGGAGTGAGGAGTGAGGAGTTGAAAGTTAGAATTCCCCTTTATTTCCTTTCCCATTCCAATTACTAATTACCAATAACCCATTACCCATTACCCACTACCCATTGCTAAATATTTTTCGTTGTTTAGGAAGCAAAAAATGAAAGCTTTATTTAAGCATTTATCGGCAATTACTCAAGGGGAACCGGGTTCGGTGGCAAATAATACTTCACCTTTGTCAAATAATATTTCCACTCCGTTTCTGTCTACAACTCTATTAGCGGTGTTGTTGGGTGTACCTCAAGTACCATTAATAGGTAGTGGAAAGGTTGTAGCGCAAACTGCACCAACTTGTCCTGCGGGTACCGTTCCGGAAACAGTTCAGTTTCAAGCTAACGATAGTCTGCAAGATTTAACACAACAATTTAATATTGGCGGAATTGATACCGTTCTTACTTTAAGTGAAGAAGTCCCAGGTCAAGTTATTGATAGAATCGAATCGAGATTTGATGGTGGTGTTTACGGGGGACTACCTGGACCAAATCTACGTTTAAATATTGGTCCGGGAAAACCCAATAGAGCAGACCAACCGGGAGGAACGGGTAATCTTGCACCCGGAAGTGCTACTTTAACTATTAATTTTGCTCAACCGGTAACATTAGCATCACCTTTAACTTTGTTAGATGTTGACCAAGAAGGAGCAAGGGATAACAACCGATTTTTCCGAGATAGAGTTGCGGTAAGCGCATCTAATAATAATTCTAATGTTCCGGTCAATTTACAAGCCATTGGTAATTTCACTCAAGTTTCCGGAAATACTGCTTTTGGTCAAATTGAAAACTCGCTCCCTGACCAAAATCAAGGAAACGTTTCTATAACACCCCAAGGACCTGTTGACCAAATCAGCATTCTCTACACACCGGACACTTCTGAACCAAGAGGACAAGACCAAACTATCGGTTTAGCACCATTTACTATTTGTGCTGGTAGTCCAGCGGTTGGTAGTATCGGTGATACGGTTTATCGGGATAATAATAATAACAGCGTCCAAGACCAGGGAGATGTTGGTATTCCCAACGTACCGGTAACATTAACTCTTCCCGGTCCCGACGGACAATTAGGAACTGGTGACGATACAACACAAAATACAACCACCAACGAACAAGGTTTTTACACCTTCCCCAATTTACCTGCTGGTAATTATCAAGTTACTGTACAAAATCCCGATGGTTTGACTCCTACTCAAACCCAACCCAATCCAGTTGATTTACAGCAAGGTCAAAATCGTGATGATGTTGACTTTGGTTTTGCACCCGGACAACCTGGTAGCGTTGGAGATACAGTTTACCGAGATGATAACGGTGACGGTACTCAAAACGAAGGTGAACCAGGAATTCCCAACGTAGAAGTTACCTTAATTAATCCCGGTCCCGACGGACAATTTGGTACTCCCGACGATACAACTCAAACCACAACTACCGACGATACAGGTAATTATGGTTTTCCTAATGTTCCTCCCGGTAACTACCAAGTTGTTGTCAACAATCCTCCCGATGGTTTAACACCAACTCAAGTACCACCACAAACAGTAACCGTACAACCTGGTGAAGATTTTGAAGATGCTGATTTTGGCTTCTCACCACAGCAAACCGGTAGTATCGGCGATACAGTTTATACAGATACAAATAGTAATAATGTCCAAGATGATGGGGAGCAAGGTATTCCTGGAGCTACAGTAAACTTAACTCTTCCAGGCCCCGACGGACAGTTAGGTACCCAAGACGATACAACTCAAACTACCACTACCGACGATAACGGTATTTACACATTCTCTAATTTACCTGCGGGTAATTACAGAGTGACTGCGACCAGTCCGAGACAGGAAGATACCGCAACTCAAACACAGCCAGATAATATTGAATTACAACCAGGTCAAAATCGGGATGATGTGGACTTTGGTTTTGTACCGTCACGAGTAGGTCAAGGACCAGGTACTATCGGAGATACGGTTTACAACGATACCAACCGTAACAACCAGCAAGATGAAGGTGAAACTGGTATTCCTGGAGCGACAGTTACTTTAACCAATCCTGGTGAAGATGGTGAATTTGGGACTCCTGACGATACCACCCAAATCGCAACCACCAACGAAAACGGTAATTACAGTTTCCCCAACTTACCTGCGGGTAATTATCGAGTTACTACCACCACTCCAGACGGTTTAACTCCGACTCAAACCCCACCAGAAACCGTTACTTTAGCTGAAAATCAAACTAATAATGATGTTGATTTCGGTTTTGCACCACAAGAAGACGGAACTGGTTCTCTTGGAGATACGGTTTACAACGATACCAATAATAATAACCAGCAAGATGATGGTGAAACTGGTATTCCTGGAGTGACGGTTACTTTAACAGAACCGGGTCCCGACGGTCAGTTGGGTACCCCTGACGATACAACTCAAACCACAACTACCGATAACAACGGTATATATGGATTTACCAATTTACCTGCAGCGAATTACAGAGTTACTACCGAAAATCCCGATGGTTTAACACCAACTCAAACCCAACCGGATGTAATTAATCTTCAAAGCGGGCAAGATATTGATACGGTTGACTTCGGTTTTGTTGGTACTCCACCAACAGTTCAAGTAACCGGTGCAATTGGAGATACGGTTTACAACGATACCAACCGTAACAACCAGCAAGATGAAGGTGAAACCGGAATTCCTGGAGTCACAGTTACCTTAGCTACTCCCGGTGAAGACGGTCAATTGGGAACCGAAGATGATGTCACCACTACCACAACTACCTACGAACAAGGTATTTATGGTTTCTCCAACTTACCTGCTGGAAATTACAGAGTTACAATCAACAATCCCGATGGTTTAACACCAACTCAAACCCCACCAGAAACAATTACCTTAGCCGATAACCAAACCAATAACGACGTTGACTTTGGTTTAGCACCAGGTCAACAGCAAGGTACCGGTTCCCTTGGTGACACCG
>CAKZYM010000517.1 GCA_937884685.1 uncultured Calothrix sp. | reverse complement strand
TATTTTACCCAACACCCTGTAAAGGTGTGGCTATATAAACAAAGCCCCTCCGGGTATCTCCTTTCAGGAGACGCTAACGCTAACGCGCTTATTTGGCTCCGGAAACTAGCGAACCCGAAGGGGCTTTGTACTATTAGCCCCAGACTTCTAGTCTGCGGGTTTTTTGCATAATTGGGATGCTCCCTTTTTTCTTTTTGTTGAAGCATCTTTATCTGTTAATCTATCTGATTTAAATACTGCTTTCATAAATATTTCTTTTAGCCGTACATAGTATACACTTATTCTTTGCTAAAGCATACGAAATACGGCTATAGCTATTATTAATAATAGTGATTTTTTGAATATACAACAGAAACAATCAACTTTAAATTACAAAATCCTCTTTCATACTCACATCACCCAGCGCTAGTTTTACGCTAAAGTTATCTCCTATATCTCCGGTCAATCCATAATGTATAATCTTATCTGCGCTTCTAGCTTCGACTTCAGCTAATATATCAGAATCTACTAGCAATATAAGTTTTAATCCTTGAGGAAGAAAAGACTGATATCTACAAGGCTTTGCTATTACCTTGATATCCATTTCTCCTTGACTTTGAGTCAGTTTAATTTTTACGATTAGTTCTACAGAATTACCATCTATATAATTTTCTGATTTATAGTATCTTTTACAGCTAACGCTACAATATTTAGCCTGATTATCTAAATTACCTTGCGTCACTAAAGTCAGATGCGAACCAGCTATATTACTTTGAATAACTTGCCAACTCGGTTGAA
The DNA here is from genome assembly GCA_937884685.1 of uncultured Calothrix sp. Taxonomy (GTDB): domain Bacteria; phylum Cyanobacteriota; class Cyanobacteriia; order Cyanobacteriales; family Nostocaceae; genus Rivularia. The sequence goes on along the minus strand of CAKZYM010000517.1, from coordinate 8,388 downwards.
TAATTCCTTTAAGCCATTGACTCAGGATTATTGATTCTGTAGAAAATTCTGTAGAAGTAATACCCATATCAATCACTTCTACACCTAACCTCTTATTTAACTCTCCCGATTCAAATAATTCTTGCAAATGCTCAAAATCTGCTCGCGAGCATTTAATTGTAAACATTTTTTCATTATCAAATTGATTCACTGTGGTTTTACCTGCAATATATATTGTTAAACATAGATATATAATTAGCTTTATAAAGATTCTTTTACTTCTAATACTAAATGAGGTTTTGATTTTTTGAGGATATCTGTAATTTCTTCTGCCGTTATTTCCCCTTTAACAAATAAGGTAGATATAGTTTCTTTTTCTATATCATCCTTTATTCCATATCCTTTTTCTTTTAAAAACTTAATCAGTTCGCTAGTGCGTGGTTTATGAACGTTTTCGTCTAAACCTAGTAGAAATTTTAAATATTTATTTAATCCTTTTGCTGCTTCTTTCTGTAAGTTTCTAATCCTAGCGTCTAGCTTTTCTTTGTACTGAAGCAGTTCTTCTTTTCTCGGAATTCTATTCTCATCATATATAAAAGCTAATTCGCGACCGGAATACCCACGAAGAGATAGACATAAATAACGCTTTTCAAAGTTTGTCAATCTGCAATCTGGTTTTAACTCACACTCCCTTTTTATTTCTTTGAGCGCATGAAGTAAGCGGTTAATATCAAGTCCTGATTTTTTCTCAGCTAAATTGATTAGGTGTAGATTAATCAGTTCATTAAGTAAGCACTTAAGGTCAAGCTCGGAATTATCGTCAGCTAAATCGACTGGTTCTAGATTCGTTAGTTCATCAAGTAAGCAGTTAATATCCAGCCCCTGATATGAATAACAATGTTTCATAGTATGAAACAGTACGGTAGATACAAAACTTTGTGTTTAAAAATATCATTAATTCAATCATAAAGAAACCCGACATTTAATAAAATTGCAAAAATAATGTCGGGTTGCTTTTGTGTCAGTTTTTTGATTAATCTATTTAATGTACTGGAACAGGTTTGCGAGCAAATACACGAGGGAATAAAACGATACAAAACTGATTGTAAATATTATTACTTTTGTGCTTATTTTTTGAGGATAGCTTCTGAATAAATGTTTATCAAGCGATTAAAACTACGACATAATTGTAATTGATTGAATATAGCATTACTTTTTGAGACTAAGACATTTTTCTTATTTTCATTGCCTTAAAGGCAAAATTTGATTGTTTTTCATAGGATTTTCTGCGGTGCTTCTAAAATCTAAACTTGTTATTGCGGCTTTGATTGCGTTACCTGTTAGTGCTTTATCAATCAAAGCTTTGACTCCAGCATTAAAAAGTACTGGAAGTAGTTCATTAAGTATCAATAAAAACGTCCAAAACAGAGTAATAAAATCCGAACAGACTAATCCTCCGAAAAAGAGCAATCCGACATTAAAAACGACTAAAATTGCTCATCATTCTAGGTCAGGTTGGAGGATACCTTGGCTTGGAGCAACCGCAACAGTAACTCAACGATGGCATTCTGATAGCTGGGGTAGATATAAAAGTGTAGATTTTGGATTACCTGCTGGAACACCTGTAATAGCTCCCATTGCAAGTAGAGTCCTATCGGTCTGTAATGCAGGTGGAAATCATTTAGCAATTCGCTTAAAAGCTGTAGATGGCAACAGATATAGCTTGGTTCACGTGAAATCCAGAAGCGTCTATGTTGGTAGAAGATACAAAAGGGGTCAGGTGATAGGAGTTATAGCTCGTAATACACCTTGGAATCGTTGTGCTAGGTCTACAGGGCCGCATTTACATATGTCTTTTCCGAGACAGAATTTCAGATTGGGTAGATATTGGTTTTCACGTTCTTATATCCCTCAAAGGTTGAAACCTTAGAATCACTTTCAGGGATTTAACAGATTAACTAGATTAGAAGGTTTCCTTAATCGGGAACCTTTTTGTTAATTTTGAAATTGATTTATATCAGACATCGGAACTTATAGTTAATTACTTAGTCTTGTTTGTGACTATCAAATATATATCTAATCGCGATATTCAAAAAAATCATAAGTTCTATCCGGAGTTATAGAATTAAAACATGAATTTTATAACAACTAGAGGGACGCAATGTTTATGTAGGATGCTCCGAAGTTCATCCTACATTTTCTTCGTTAAATGAGCAAAAAATTCATATCATTCTGTGTTCAACGGTATCCGGATAAAAAAACTAAAATAATTTTAGAAGTTAAATAAATAAGATATTCTATCCTAAATAATATAATTTTTAAGGCACTTATTAAATTGAAGCATTAGAATCAAAATTTTAACTAAGTGCAAATATTTTGAATTACAGGGTGTGTTTTTGCAAAGCATAATGCACCTGTTTTATTTTAGTTAACATTCTTAAAAACGCATCACTTTAGCTTACTTACTGAAAGATTTACTATGCTTTCTGGTTTTCTACTCCCTACTTCCTACTTCCTTTCTCCAAAAATAATTAAATTAAGTAAACCAAATTTCTATATTCGTGTTTTAATAACAACATTTGCGGAACCTCGGTAACGCTAAAACACTCATAAAGTACACATAAAATACAACGAATTACCCAATATCGAATGTCTAAAAAGTCTTCCCTAAGTTTACTATTATTATTCTTCGGCGTTCAAATTGGTGTCAATCAGCAAGCAGCAACAGCACAGACAAATGGAGGAGTTGTAATACCAACAACCCCCAGAAATACCGATAGGGTTCCTAGTAGAACTATACCTACACGTCCTAGAAATATACCCGTTAATCCTAGAAATAATCCCCCAACTTCAGCAAATAGATTTTGCGCTTCTCGGTTAAATTCTGTGGTAGATGCTGTAACAAATCGCGCTCAATTCAGTAGAACTCATTGGGGTATTTTAGTACAAAATCTGGGTTCACCACGAACGCTTTATAGTCGTAATTCGAGTAAATACTTTACTCCTGCATCTGTCGCGAAGTTGATGACAACCGCAGCAGCTTTACAAGCACTCACTCCTAATTATCGCATCCGCACTTCTGCATACGGAACTGGGAATGGTGTCGTTCAAGTAGTAGGTAGAGGAGACCCAAGTTTAAAAAGCGAACAGCTTGAGGTTTTAGCAAAACAGTTACGACAAAAAGGTGTTCGTCGAATAAATAAATTAATCGCTAATGATGGTTACTTTAAAGGTGAAGCTGTCGAACCAAGTTGGATGTGGGAAGATATACAGTTTTATTACGGCGCACCAGTTAACAGTTTGATGTTAAATGAAAATGCGGCTGTAATCAGGTTATATCCTCAAAAAGTTGGTAGACGTTTGTTATTAAAGTGGGATAATCCTCTAGATGCATCTGGATGGAAAGTTGTGAACCAAACGGTGACATCACGTAAAGGTACAAAGAAATATATAGAAGTTAAACGCGATTTAAAAGGACAAATCTTATATTTAAAAGGACAAGTTCCTGAAGGTTCTCGTCCCGATGTAACTGCTATTGCTGTATTTAATCCCATACAAAATTTTCTGACACACTTTCGTCAAAGTTTAGGAAAACAAGGAATCTCTGTCGCTGGAGGGTATCGGGGAACAACTAAAACTAGCGGACGGGAATTAGCAGCAGTTCAATCTCCACCTCTATCTGAACTGATTGCAGAAACGAATATTAACAGTAATAACCTGTATGCAGAAGCTTTATTAAAAGCATTAGCTACTAAAAAACCGTCAGGGAGAAACGGAAGTACTACTGGTGCGGGTTTAGAAGTGATGAAATCGACTTTATCAAGAATAGGAGTTGACCCCAATGCTTATAGATTGGTAGACGGTTCGGGTTTATCTCGCAAAGATTTAATTAGTCCCCAAGCATTGGTGCAGACATTGCAAGGAATGGCGAAATCTCCTTATGCTTCGGTTTTCCGCGCTTCTCTACCGGTTGCTGGGAAAAATGGGACTTTAAAGTATCGTTTTAAAGATATAGCTCCCGAAGGCTTAGTACAAGCGAAAACCGGAACAATGACTGGTGTGATAACTCTTGCTGGATATGTCAACGCACCTAATTATGGCCCGGTGGTATTTAGTATTATGGTCAATCAAACCGAGCAACCTATTAGAACTGTTCGGAGTGCAATTGATGAGATTGTTGTGCATTTGAGTAAGATAAAAAGGTGTTAAAAATTGGGCTTTGGGGATTGGGCGTGGAATAATTAACTAAAGCAAAAAGTTCGTAGTAAAAACGCACATTCTTTACTACTAACTAATAAATAAGACGTAGCAGTGCTACGTCTCTACAAATTTATTTAGTTAACTTTATCCGACAGTAGTACAGCACAATACTTTTAAAGTCATCTTTTGTGAAGACTCGTCAAAAAGTATTTCTTCGACTATATAAATACCGTCTCGGAGAACGGAAATTTGATTCGATGCCGAATTATTCAGTTTGACCCTAACTTCACCCGTTTCTTGTTGTGGATTAAAATTACTGACAGGTATATTTGTCAAATAATTCCGTAGATAATTAGACGATTCTTCACCGTCAATTACAATATCGCTACTGTTGAAAGTTGCTCGATTTAAATCAAAATTAACCTTTTGAATTCGGTTAAAATCAATCATTTCAGAATCCTTATTCAAGCTAACTTCAACTTGTTTACCTTGTAGATTAATATTCACCCAGCCTATTTTAGACTCTCCTCTAATTAACTTAATATTTGCCTTTTGCGGAAAAATAACCGTAACAGACTTGTCAACAGCAGATGGTTTTATTACAGATAATGGAATTGCAGACGGTTCAACTTCGGATACCTTACTCTTGTTGCATCCAGACAGCCCGAAAATTGTAGCTAATAATGTAATTAGCAACACTTTAGATAATACTTTCATGTATCTAACCTAAGTGTTATTGTATATTCATGATACTTCAATTTTTTTTGATTTAAGGTATAGCAAGTTGAGAAATAAGAAGAAAATAGTAATTTTATATAAATTAGGTATATTCAAATTCAATTAGTTAAAACTAAAACTAAAAAACCCAGCTTTTTGATAAAACTAGGTCTCATAATATCTCCATTTTTTTTAAGGATTGCTTAGATATGTAGAAATACTTTCATAGTCATTTTCTGTAAAGACTCATCAAACTCTATAGCTTCTATTACATAGCTGTTACCAAATACAAACTGCTGAGAATTAGCAAGTATAGAGTTGGTTAGTTTTACTGTAGCTTTATCTGTTCTATCTTTTTGTAACTGAAAATCTTTTGTAGGAACTCCTACCCAAGTTTCCTGTTTTACTTCAGATAATTGTTTTTCGTTCCTTACTAAAATGTCAGGAGAAGAAAAAGGTGGTTTACCAATGACAAATTTCAACTTTTTTATATCCTTAAAATTTATCTTCTGATAATTACCGTTCCAGGTGATTTGAAGTTCTTTTTTTGGAGGATTAAATTGGGTCAGCCATCCATATTGTGGCCTTCCTTGTTTTAATTCTACAATCACCTGTGGCAACAAAAGTGTTATCGAATCATCAAGGGTCGCTTTTTCGATTATTAGAGATGAATCTGAAAAACTTTTATCTTCAGATAACAAAACTTGGTTGAATCCAACCATTCCAAAAACCGAAGCTACTAGTGTAATTAGCAACACTTTTGGTACTAATTTCATGTATCCTAATAAAGTGTTAATTTACACTCATAATACTTGGAGTTTTTTCGAGAATAAAGTATAAAAAACACTATTTATGAGAATAAAGTCGGATTTTTGCTTTCATTATACTTACAGAGTAAATCCGGAAATTAATGGCTAAAGCGACTGTTTTCTTCCGTTTTGATACATTTCCAAGCAATACATGAAGCAATAGCTATGTCGTAGCCAATACAAACTGTCGGATACCAGTGAGGAACAAATAAATTTAAGTTATGGTTATCAATAAATAAATCCCAAGCTGGATGAATTAACCATCCCATCGCTAAAAACCAAGGTGAAAATTTTACTCCGAGAAAAGCAATTGCGCTGAATATAATTACCCCTATAGTCTCAGTAAATATCCATGTGGTATTTTGACTCAATAAAGAAAAACCCACATAAATTGAAGCAGCAATAATTAAAGCAACTGCGTAGATTTTATGATGTATTTCCGGGGGTAGAGCTTGAATTATTAAAACAGTTAATCCAGCAAGGGTGATTCCGATAGCTAATTCTAGGAACATATAACAGTTTTGATTACGATGGAAAAATAAAGAGACCTCACCCCTTTCCCCACTCCGTATCAAGGCTACGGTGTACACAGAAGTATTAGAGTTTGCTTTCACAGCGTTTTTATCCCCCCTAACCCCCCTTAAAAAAGGGGGAATCTGAATTAAAGTCCCCCTTTAAAAGAGGGATTTAGGGGGATCTGAAGAGATGTATGTGTGTACACGGTAGCCTTATCAAGGAAGAGGGGTATAGTGTATTGGGAACAGAAAACTGATATATTAAAAATGCTAAATATTTCTGATTTTACTGATTTACTATTTGTTTCCACTCCTTGAGAAATAATATCGACCAGATTATAAAACTAACCATTGAAATACCTGCAATAAAATCTAACCAGATAAAAATGTGCATTTTTAAAGAAAAATTTTCAGTTGTTTTAAACACATAGTGTCCCGGACTTAACATACCAGTTAATGAATAAATGCTTAGACAAATATAAGCCAACCATAAATTATTTTTACAATAAAAAATATAACCAGTTATCCCAATAATAGTCAGTATAATCCAAGATTGATAAGTGCTTTGAGGAGTCATCCATTCGGGGGCTGGATAGTCGGAAAAGTTGATAAAATTATCTGTATAGTGAAAAGCTGTAATTACTATATTAATAATTAAAAGTATGAGAAGTAAGATTTGATGTGTTTGTTTTGTATTCATTTATTTTTCTAACTAAGGACAAAATTAGAATACAAAGCTTTATTCTAGTAAATCTTGCTATTTATAATCAAAAATTGTCAATTATTCTCAAGATTACAAACTATCTCGATATCTTTTAGGTGTAATTCCCACACGTTTGCGAAATGTGTTGGTAAAACGACTTTGGTCGTAAAATCCAAGCTGATGAGATATTTCTGTAATAGTTAATTTTTGATTCTTCAATAACTGTTTGGCTTTATTGATTCGACATTCAAGCACATATTGATATGGTGTTAATCCAATGGATTGTTTGAATAAACGGACGAAATGATTTGGACTTATATTGACTAGTTTAGCAAGTTGAATTAAGCTCAAATTCTGATTTAAATTATCGTTAATATAATTAATTACTAGCTCTAATTTCGACCGAGATATTCCACCTCTAAAACTTTTCTTAATAGGCTTTTTTGTCGTGTAATGTCGTAAAATATGGACAGCTAACATAGTTGCTGCTGATTCAGTGTAAAGAAGACTTCCGTGATTATCTGATTCAACCTCTGTTTTTAACGCTAATCCAAGGCTGTAAATTACCGGGTCTTCGATAGCAAACTGCGGTAAAATTTCAATATCATTACTATGAATTAATTCTTCAGCGCAATTTTCTAGAAATTTGTGTTCGAGGGAAAGGTTGATAAATTCAATTCTTTTATCCCAATTCATAGCTTGAATAACATTTGCGGGATAAATAGCAATTTTCCCGTCCGTATAAGTTTTTTTAACTACACGTCCTTCTATTAATCTTTCTCCTTGAATCGGGTATTTATCAACATGAACCGCGATTACATTTTGTAAAAAACTGATTTCAGGAGTTTCATTCGCAGGTAAAGAATAATATTCCACACCAATATCATCCCATCCTTTATCAGCACTGGAAATAATTGGAGAAAGGGTAATTGGTGATTTAGTATTTTGAGATTTTAAATCAATTTTCATCCGGAGGATGTGAATCATCAATTATCAGTTATCAATGTTAGCGTTAACAAACCTAGCATGTCCCGAGGGGAAATCAATTTATACATCTTATTCTTAACTCTTAACTCTTAACTCCTAATTCCTAACTCTTAACTCCTAACTCCTAACTCCTAATTCCTAACTCTTAACTTTTTCTTCTACTTAACCAGTTATCAACAGAAATTAAATTAAAACTACAACCAGCGAGCAGAATAAATAAGATTATATTGTAAATCAATTGCGAACCTGCTATATCCCACTTCTGTAATAGACAAACTCCGAACATTAGAGTCATCATTAACAGAAAATTAGCTATTAAAGCTTTACGAGTTTGTAGTCCAAGGATTAATAATATACCTACAGCAAATTCTACAATAGGAATTAGATAAGCAGGCCCAGCTATTAATAGTGGAGGAATCGCAATATCTTTGTAAAGACCTACTTGGGAATCGACAAAACCGGATATATTAGGAAGTCT
>CAKZYM010000516.1 GCA_937884685.1 uncultured Calothrix sp. | reverse complement strand
ACTCATAACTCCTAACTCCTAACTCCTAACTCCTAACTCCTAACTCCTAACTATTACCATGCCCAATCCCCAATCCCCTATTCCCAATTAAAGTAAATCTTTATGTAGAAACGGCTTCGCATTTTCACCCGTATAACTGCTTGCTACATGACCGTTACCTGTCATTTTATATTTATAGGTAACTAAACCTTCTAAACCAACGGGGCCACGAGGTGGTATTTGTTGGGTACTGATTCCAACTTCCGCACCGAAACCGTAGCGGAAACCGTCTGCAAAACGGGTAGAACAATTATGGTAAACTCCTGCTGCATCTACTAAAGATGAAAAATTTTCGGCTGCTTTTATATCTTCTGTGACGATTGCGTCGGTATGTTTAGAACCGTATTCGTTGATATGAGTTATTGCTTCAGGTAAAGAATCAACAACTTTGATTGACAAAATTAAATCGCTGTACTCAGTTTCCCAATCTGCTTCCGTGGCTGGTACAACATTCGATAAAATTGACTGAGTTATTTCATCTCCTCGTAATTCTACATTTAATTTTTGTAACGCTTCTGCGATTTTGGGTAGGAAATTTGATGCAATATCTTGATGAACCAGCAATGTTTCAATTGCATTACAAGCTGCTGGATAATGAGTTTTAGAATCAACTGCAATATTCACCGCTTTTTCAATATCTGCGGCTTTATCAATATATAAATGACATATTCCGTCAGCATGTCCTAATACCGGAATCGAGGTATTTTGCTGGACAAATTTAACAAAGGAATTAGAACCTCTAGGGATAATCAAGTCTACATATTTATCTAACTTTAAAAGTTCTAGAGTTTCTTCTCTGGTAGTTAATAACTGTACGGTGTCCGGGTCAACAGTGGTTTGAGATAATCCTCGTTTAATTGCTTTAACTATCGCTTCACAAGAGCGAATAGCTTCTTTTCCACCTTTGAGAATTACACCATTACCTGATTTTATCGCCAGAGTTGCAATTTGAATTGCCGCTTCCGGACGTGCTTCAAAAATTATTCCTAAAACTCCTAAAGGACAACTCACTCGTTTGAGAATCAAGCCATTGTCTAACTTACGATGAATTTGAACGCTACCTACTGGGTCGGGAAGTTTTCCAATATCTCTTACTCCGACGATATTGTCTCTCAATTTATGTTCATCTAACTGCAATCGCTTGTAAAGCGGTTTAGCAATTCCTTCGCTTTCAGCAGCTTCACAATCAGCAATATTTGCTTGAATTATTTCATTTTGTGCTGATTCCAAAGCAACAGCGATAGCTTCAATAGCTTCATTTTTTGCAGCGGTAGATAAAACAGCTAGCTTCATTGCTGCAAGTCGAGTTTGTTTTGCAGTCAGAATTAAATCGGAACTATAAGTGAGAACTGTCATGGTAATGCCCAAAAACGCAGTCTTATCTTTTATCCTAACTGCGAACGGGGAAGATTAATAATCAAGTCTCAAATATCGAAGCACCATAACTTCTTATAATAGCCATTTAATTTCCCTTGCTAGCACAGCACGGCTTAAATAAGGAAACCATTAAAAATGACTGAAAAGCGTAGAAAATCAAACTTTTTACTTCTTACTTTTTACTTCTTACTTCCGCGAAGCGGTACTAGCTCCCATACTAAACTTAATCTGGAAGATATTTTCATCAGTTTTCAAATCTCTTCCGGTTTCGTCTTGACCAAATTTATATTTATTACTAAACCAATTCAAATTTAAACGAGGACTGTTGCTCTTATCTCCCAATTTCAGTGAAGCTTTTGTGCCAAATTGTGAATAACTGGAACTTTCACTAATTGGAGTCCAATATCCTGAAATAGAAAATCGCTTATTTAATTTAACTCCCAAATTTAGAAGTAAAGAATTTTCGCGTGAATCAGGTAAAATATTTCCTAAAAAGCCAATAACCCCAACAGAAACCGGCTTAAAGTTTGCTTTAGCTCCTAAAGTTACCGAACTTGCACGGGAATTAATTATAATATCGCTAACGTCTTTTCTACGGTCAATTGCCCATTTAAAACCTGTAGAAAATAATAGATTAGAACTCTTATTTAATTTTACATTCTTAATAATACTTCCCTGTAAATTGCTATAGTAGTCGCGGTCTGGGTTAGTATAACCAATTCCTCCAATTCTATATAGCCAACCATCGGGATTTACCTTTGTATAATCCAAACCTAAATAAGCATTAGGGTCTTTGGAAAAAATTGTTCCTGCATAATATTTAAAAACCTCATCATAATCTGTAATATTTCCGCTAATACTCAGATGAGGATAATATTCGGTTTCTTCTTTCCAAATAGAAGTATTAACTAAATTTACATCTGTTTGCAAAAAAGACTGATACATCTGAACGTAGAAATCAGTTAAACCAAGTGTCGAAAAAGTTTGACCGTTGATAGAACTTAGGAAAGATACGTTATTATTCGCAAAATCACTTCCACCTTCAAAACCTGCTCTTGTGATAATTTTTTCAGAACCAGTTGCTTGATAACGAGAATTTGTAGAATAACTATATTTTGTAACCGGGGAAAGACCGAGCCAAAAACTATTAAATTTACCAGCAGGTAATTGTTTTAGTTTAGTTGATTTTTTAGGGTTATCAGCTTCACCAATACCACCATGATAGATAGTTAAGCTATTCTCAGGTAATCGAGTATTATTAGCTGATAAAAATAGATTTTTGTTGAAAACAGGTTTTACTTGATTTCCCGAACCTTTTAATTCTGGTTCTATATCTGGTATTAATTCGCTACCTAATTGGACTGCTGAATTTAATAGAAAATTATCATCATCAACTATTAAATTAGTACTGCGTATAGTTCTTCCAATTACAGATTTTTCGTTGTTAGATTTAACGATTTGTCTGACTCTGGAAAGACCAAACGCTAAAGTATTATCAATCTTTTCTTCTCTATCAACTGTACCTTTTTCAGATTGACTATTTCCTGCTAAAACTCCAGTTCTGGGTAAATAAAGGTCAAAAGCAACATCTTGACCTTCTGCTCCTTTTTGAAAACCTGGTTGTTTAATTGCTTCTACAGATTCGGGAGTCAAAACTTGACCAACATTTTGATTTACATTTATCCGATTCACAACAAAAGTATCGGGATTAATATTATCTCTGGTTGTTAATGTAGGTAAGTAACTACATTGGTCATTAGAGTTTTCACCGGGAAAAAGACAGTTTCCGGTAAAAGTAAACTGTAGTTCAATTCCCTGTAAAGTTTGAGGAAATTTTCTGGTACTGGTTATTTCCCGATTTTTTCTAACTGTTTGTAATTGTAAGTAACTTCCAGTTTGTTCTGAGGTAAAAACTTTATCTTTACTTAGACTATATTTAATTTGACTATCAAGTTTAATAATTCCTTTAAATTTAGAATGATTGTTGATATCGCTACCAAAATTATAGCCACTATGAAACTTCCATTTTGTTAAATGATTAATCGAATTACCATCCACAGGTATGGTAGTCACAAAAGAATTTACGTTGTTATCAGGGATAACTTTAGGAGAACTGATAAAATTAGGGTCTTTATCTGATGATTCGACTTCCAGTTGTTGTGCTACTGAATCTTTATCTACTTTTTGAGCTATTTCCGAAAATTTATCTGTTAAAAGTAGTTCTTCTTGCTCTGGAGTCGTAATTTTTGTTTTTTTTAACGAATCAGATAATTTTCTAATAGCTTTATTAGAAGATTGATTACAATATTGGTTAGATTTATCATCATGAGATTGATGCTCTTTATCTAATGTAATATTGCTACAAACACTTTCTGCTTGAGCAGATTGTGTATTAATTACTGAAATAGCTAATAAACTACCTGGAGAAATAGATAACAGTTTTTGAATAGTATTCATATTTATTTTCTATTTGATTTATATGACTGATTTTTTTGCATTCATGAAGATGTTTATAGATAAAATTAGATAATAAAAAATACAGCCTATAAAAAAGACTTTTAGAATATATTTTGTGTGTTCTGAATTTCTATAATTTATGGACTGAGAATATTATGTTTAAAACAATACTGGGTAAAGCAATATATTTAATTACGAGAAAAATCTCCCATCCAATTTTAATTAAATGAAGGTTGAAATATGCTCACCAAAATCTGCTCCGTGTAGATACAGATTTAATAGTGAGCAAAGTATCGTTTTTAGAAAACTATATAAAACTATGAAAAATTATCAATCTTCATTAATACTCAATTGAACAGGGGATTCAGAAACGAAATATTTTACTTGGCCAATATCTTCAATTTCTGGACTATCACCTACAGCTTCAAAACCATCTGCTGAGATGATTCCATTAGGAACGGAAGAACCTACAGCACCAGCATAAGATGGAAGTGCTAAAGCAGCTGCACCTGTTGCACCAAAGCTAGCTGCTGCGGATAAATTAAGTATGTTTCCTGACTCGTCTGCTTCCATTAATACTGCTGCTGCTGCATTTGGAAGACCGATTTCTTGAGTTTCAGCAGTTTGAGCAGAAGCACTAGAAGCGATACTCAAAACACTAGCGGTAGTGATACTTAAAGCGATAGCAATTTTGTTTATGATAGTCATATTTTCTCTTTTATTTAGTTGCGAACCAACGAAACTTTTCAACCTAAAAATTAACACCGTTAAGGATTAGTTTGATTTCAATTTCGTTACTAAGCAGTTTTTATTGCTTTCATCGAAGCATATACACATCATGACAGATAAAATTTATACGCATGGTTATAAAAAACACATCATTATGTAAAATAAGAGTAAAAATACATACGAGTAAATAAAATTCACATAGTTATATCAAAATAATCCTCTTTATTTATAAATAAAAATAAATAATTAAGTTAAAAACGGGATATTAGTATGCAAGCAGTACTGATTAATTTGCGAAATATCGCGAGTCTAATTAACATATAAACAGAAAAAAGTACCTCAAAAAAAATAAATTTTTAATCATAAGATAAATATATAAAACCTGTTGAATAAAGATGATAACTATTGTGTACTACTCAATATTTTCTTCTATCTCAAAAATATTTTAGACACTATCCGGAATCCTCAAACCCGCGTCTGTAGTTTTCCCTGTCGAATAAATATTACAGCTAACCTTCATTACAGCTAAGTGTTGCGCTTACGAACAACTATTAGTGCTTGGCTTGTGAGCTTCTTCTTTGGTAGCTCATTATATGCTTTAAGTTAACCATTTAGTTAACTCTGGAACTACTGCATTGCATGATTGCTAGCTAACTTAAATCTTTATAATACTTTTATATTTTTTTGCTATTTAACCCATCACAACTAATTCTGTTAATTCATAAATCTATTAATCAATAACTACTACCTCCAACAATCATGAATTCTACTTCTAATTTTCATACTACTGAAGCTCCATCCAATAAACCTGTATTAAAACAAGGTTCTTCTGGAGAAGCAGTATCAGAATTACAGCAATTATTAAAGCATTGGCACTGTTATTTCGGTAAGGTTGATGGTATATTTGGACCCCAAACTACAGCCGCCGTAAATTGCTTTGATTATTGGATGTTTTTGGCAGAAGACGGAATAGTTGATGAAAATACCTGGCGCTGTTTGTATAAAGGTGCCCCAGTAGATATGCCTATATTGCATAAACGTAGTGAAGGAGAATTAGTAGAAAAAATTCAGGAAAGACTCTTATGGTCGGGATTTTTCCAATCCGCGATTACTGGCTATTTTGGGGTAGTTACCGAAAATGCGATTAAAGATTTGCAACAGCGTTCCGGATTAATTCCAGATGGAATTGTTGGCGATCGCACTTGGTTGGAGTTAAGTAAAATTCGCGAGTATAGCTGTTAAATATTATTCTGACAGCAAACAAAAATTTTATTCTATAAATTATAAATTAATCATCATGTTTAATCCTAAACTATTCACAAATTTCGCAAAAGTTGCTCTTACCGTATCTGTAATCGGTTTATCATTTGGCTGTGAAAAAGCAACAGAAGATAGTATTACCGATGCGACTTCCGGTGCTACTAAAAACGTAAATTTCAAAGTAAATGTAGCTTCTGGTTTTCATGAAGGAAAAACTTTAACTGGTTCTTACACTTATACCCCGGCAACTTTTGAATTAACAGCTATTAATCTAAAAGGATTTGATAACAAAGATATTTCTGAATACTGTAATCAACTAAAAGTAGAGAAGGAAGATGGTTTGGGGTTACACGGAACTTGTAATACTCCTACAGCTACTTATATTTTCGGTAACGATTCATCGGGAAAGGGAGAGGTTGTCTATCCGTTTGATTACTCAGTAAAAGCTCAAGAAGGTCGTGATGGAGGTGGAACTGTTGAATATAATTAACACATAGCATTCTTAAAATTCAGTCGTAAATAATAAACCCGGTTTTGCCAAAAAACCGGGTTTATTATTTACGCTTTTATATTATTTATCCTTTACACTCTACTCTTTACTTCCTCTGTTATTGACATCTAATTATATTAAGTTACCTTATAGCCTGACAGAAGTAACTTATCATTAGTGTTAATATGAGAGCAATCGCTGAATAAACTTTTCTTAACCTAAATCCTTAGAACAATAAGAGTTTGTCAAAATACTATAGAGCGATAATTTCATAGAGACTCAGTAAGGTGAATGAAATTTAATTCGCTAAGGAAAATTTTCAAAAGAACTAAAAATAAAACTAAAGGAAAATATCAAAAAAATCCTTGGAGAAGTGAGCTTAACGATATTGTTAGAGGTGGATGTGGAGGTTTTCTATTTGGAATTCCTTTACTTTATACGATGGAAGTATGGTGGATAGGTTCATCTGCAACACCAGCGATGATGTTGACAGCACTGATATTAACATTTATTGTTGTTTATCTACTTATGCGTACAGAAGGTTTTCGTAAACCCAGACGTTTCAATCGTCGTTATCAAGCAATTACGGAAACAGTAGAAGCAATCGGAATCGGTTTAATTTGCTCAGCTTTTGTGCTGTTATTGTTAAGAGAATTATCTCCGGGAGTTTCTCTAAAAGAAGCATTAGGTAAAATTATTTATGAAAGCGTACCTTTCAGTCTGGGAGTTGCACTAGCAAATCAATTATTAGGTGAAAATGGAAATAACCCACCTGACAGCAGAATCGAACAAAATCAATCAGTTGGTATTAACGCTACTTTTACCGATTTAAGCGCAACCTTAATTGGTGCAATAGTTATTGGTTTCAACATTGCTCCAACCGACGAAATAGCAACCCTAGCAGCAGCAGTTACTGAACCTTGGCTTTTAGCTATTATTGCAACTTCTTTATTAATTTCCTACGCAATAGTATTTCAAGCAGGTTTTTCAGCCCAAGAACAACGTAAGCAACATAGAGGGATATTTCAAAAACCGTTTAGCGAAACAATGATTTGCTACTTAGTATCCTTGATAGCAGCATCTTTGATGTTGTGGTTTTTTCAAAAATTGACTTGGAATGACCCTTGGACAATTTGGTTAGAACACAGCATTATATTGGGATTACCAACAACTATTGGTGGTGCTGCTGGAAGATTAGCGATATGACTCAATTTCAAGAAGATAAACAAGAGCAAAAACGCACAACAGCTGAATGGGTCACATTTAGCATCGCTTCATCAATACTTGTTGCGGTTGTAGGATTAGTAAGCTTCACCTGGATAAAACAACCAGCACAAAAACCACCAGTTCTCCTAGTTAAGAGCAATAAACCTTTACGGAAATTAAACGGACAATATTACGTACCCTTCGAGGTAGTTAATCGAGGTGGACAAACAGCAGCTTCCGTACAGGTGAAAGCAGAACTGCGTATCAATGGGAAAGTTGAAGAAACTGGAGAACAGCAAATAGAATTTTTATCAAGAAGAGAGAGAGAAACCGGAGCGTTTATATTTAGTCAGAATCCCAAAGAAGGGGAATTGATTTTAAGGGTAGCTAGTTATAAATCACCATGAATTAGGTACTAGGTGATTGGTAATAGGTAATAACGATTCTTCCTTACTTGGTATGCGGTGGAAATTCTTTATAGGAGAGAACAGAAGAAAAAGATAATTTAAATAAATAATTTGACTTATTCAGCAAAATAATTCTTAAATAATCATGTTTTGAGGTATTTTGTTAAACAACTTAGCATATTAGGAACTAAAGAATGTTTGTATTTTCAATTACTCATTACCTTTTATTTCCTTCTTAGCCTGCTGCCAAAGTGCTTCTAATTCGACCAAACTATATTCCGAAAGCGGACGTTCGGCGAAACTTTCCATTATTTTAAATCTTTGCATAAATCGTTTGTTAGTTCCTTGTAAAGCTTCACTTGGGTCTAACTTATTCCATCGTGCTAGCTGAAGCAGACTGAATAATAAATCTCCTAATTCCTCTTGCTGTCTTTGGGGTGTTTCCTCAGCCAAAGCATGTTTAAATTCTCCTAATTCTTCCTCATACTTTTCCCAAACACCATCGATATCATCCCATTCAAAACCGACATCAGCAGCTTTTTTAGAGATTTTCATTGTTGCTATTAACGGAGGAAACTTGCGATTATAATCACTAAACTTGTTGGTAAGCTTTTGGCTATCAGAAGATGATTCTCCTTTTTCATCAGCCTTAATTTTGTCCCAATTTTGGTTTACCTCATCAACATTTTGTACCGAAACATCGCCAAAAACATGAGGATGACGACGAATCAACTTTTGAGTAATACCTTGTGCGACTTCCTTAAGGGTAAATTCTCCAGATTCACCAAAGATTTGTGCCTGCATCACAACCTGTAAAAGTAAATCTCCTAACTCCTCAACAACATGATTTTTATCGCCGCTTTTAATCGCATCAATCACCTCATAAGCCTCCTCAATCACATAGGGAGTCAAACTTTCCGGCGTTTGTTCCAAATCCCAAGGACAACCACCATCGGGAGAGCGTAATTTCTTCACAACATCAATTAATTCTTGTAAAGCAGTTAAAGTATCCATTAATCAGTTATCAGTGAACAGTTATCAGTGAACAGTTATCAGTGAGCAGTTATCAGTGAACAGTTATTTTGTTACTGGTCAAAGGTTAATAGTTAAAGTGAAATTCCTAACTCCTAACTCCTAACTCCTAACTCCTACCTCCTAACTCCTAACTCCTAACTCCTAACTCCTAACTCCTAACTCCTAACTCCT
>CAKZYM010000515.1 GCA_937884685.1 uncultured Calothrix sp. | reverse complement strand
GCTTGTATTATGATGAATAAATCTTCCCTTCATAGAGATGATTTACCACCGAAAGAAGTAACAAAGGGTGACAAAATGTTGCTTCTAGAATTAGAAAGAACTACCGGAAAATGTTTCTACGATTCTTGTGATGCTATCACCCAAGCATTGATATCAAACTGTTTTTGGTATCTTACAATTGACGCTGAATATCTGACATTAGTAATCCACGCTCCGGACATAATAACTTACTGGCATATAGTCAGCAATATTGTCCAATTAGGAGTGAAGCTCGAACCTCTTGCTTCGAGCGCTAGAATTCGTGTATGTCCACCACCTGGAAAAGCAACATCCTTTGAAATTGGTGTGGATGAAGTATCAGCTTTCCGGGATTGGTTGTAAGGAATATGGTTAATTCTGTTCCGAACAATTAACTACTTCTCCTCCAGAAGCTCTATCAACCAATTCCTCTAAACGAGATTGACCGAAGCGTTCAATAGCTAGTAAATTTTCCGACTCTCCAGCAAACTTTTCATCAGCATCGTCCATAGCTAAAGCTGCTATGTATCCAGCTTCTTCTACTATTTTTCTGACTCGTTCGTCATTTTTACCAGTTGGATAAGTAAAGTAGCGAATTGATTTACCCAATTTTTTCTCCAGTATTTGTTTGGATTCTACTACTTCCTGATTAAGTTCTTCATCAGATAGTTTAGTTAAATCTGGTGGATGGGTTTTACTATGACCGGCTATAGTTACTAAAGGGTCTTCAACCATAATTTTAAGTTGCTCCCATGTGATGTGGGAGCGACCTGTATTAATACCCATATTTTTTGTATAAACTGAAAAAGCCGCAGGATATTTATATCTTTTTAAAAGTGGATAAACATATTCATAATGACCACCATAACCATCATCAAAAGTTAGTAGAACAGGTTTTTCAGGTAATGGACTTCCGGTACGTAAATGAATAATTAATTGGTCTAAGCTAATAGGAGTTACACCTTTTGATTTCATTAACTCAAAATCAGCTTCCAATTCTTCCGGAGTTACATCAAAAAATACTTCTTTTGTAGGTAAAATATCGTGATACATTAATACCGGTACTTTTGCTTTTCTAGCTTTATCTTTAATATTTGGTAAAGCTACAGCATATAAAGAAAAAGGAAGATTGGGATAAGCTTGAGTTTTTACCAGTACTTCGTCTTCAGATAGACTTTCCTGATTCCAAAGCTGTAAATTTTTGCCTATAGTTTGATATTGCTGACAAAAATTCTCTAAATTTATAGGAGATGCTTTAATTTTTATAGAAGCAGATGAATAGCCGTTATTTTTGCTTTTAGAATAAAAATTTAAAGCTAATAAACCAGTAGAAATTATCAGAATACCGCCAATTAAAGGTATAAACTTGAGAAAAATATTTGGTTTGGGCTGCATAAGGTTAAATATAATGTTTTTGATGTTATCCGCTATTTAATATGCACCCACATAGCATTTAAAATCTTTCTATAAAAACCTTAAATACAACACCTACCAAATGCAAGACTAGAAAATACAAAGTTAAAGGTCAATAACTCCTAACTCCTAACTCCTAACTCCTAATTCCTAATTCCTAACTATTCACGGATATAATCTCTCCCCATTTACCGAATCAAAGATAAATATTTTTTGTAAATCCAATTCCAAATTCAATTTATCACCGGGACGAAAACGTATATTTCCGCTTATTTGTACGTTAAGTATGATTCCAGTTCCCACTACAGCTACGCGAATCAGTGTTTCCCTTCCCAATGGTTCGACTAATTTCACTTCTACTTGCAAAATCTCAGCTTCAGATTCATCGCTAATTTTTATATCTTCCGGACGAATACCTAAATCAATATTTTGTCCTGGAGATAAACGCAATTTCTGCTTGATATTTTCAGGAATAGTTAATATTTGACTATCTACATCAAAACCCGCAGCGCTATACTTTGCCGGTATAATATTCATCGGCGGATTTCCCAAGAAAGTTGCGACCATACGATTCGCGGGAAGAGCGTAAATGCTTTGCGGTTCGCCAATTTGCTGAATACGTCCTCCACTCAAGACCACGATTTTATCGGCTAAGGTCATCGCTTCTACCTGGTCGTGAGTTACATATACAGTAGTAATACCAATATTTTGGTGTAGCTGCTTTAACTCAGCCCTTGTATCATCTCGCAACTGAGCATCCAAATTTGATAAAGGTTCATCCAACAAAAATACTTGCGGTTGTCGTGCTATAGCTCTACCCAAAGCAACCCGCTGCTGTTGTCCCCCAGAAAGTTGTTTTGGTTTGCGTTCGAGTAGATGCTCCAAAGAAAGAGAACGAGCTACAGTTTCTACTCTTTCCCGAATCACTGTTGAGTCAACTTTCCGCATTTTCAACCCAAAAGCAATATTTTCTGCCACACTCATATGGGGATAAAGCGCGTAATTCTGGAACACCATAGCCACATCTCGCGCTCTTGCTGGGACATTATTCATCAACTTGTCCCCAATCAAAAGTTTTCCAGAAGTAGCAGATTCCAGACCCGCAATAGTCCGTAAAATAGTAGACTTTCCGCATCCCGACGGTCCCACTAAAACCCAAAACTCACCATCAGGAATAGTGAAAGTAATGTCATCGATAGCAGTGACGTTATTAAATTTACGCTTGATGCTTTCTAGAGTAACGTTAGCCATTTCAATTTTGGATTTTGGATTTTGGATTTTGGATTTTGGATTATAAATTGGTTCCTAATTGCGCTTACTCTTTGAGAAAACGCTGAGCCGCACTTCGTGAACGCGTTCATAGCGCCAAAAATCTTGCGTAACAACGGGTAATTGGTAATTTAATTGATAATTGGTTAATGTTAATTGGGGATTAGGAAAGTTATTTATGATAACAAGCAAATTTCTATGACTTCTTTGATATTTTTTATTAACTCATCAATTGTTTCCCCTTGATAATAAAAAGCTTTAAGTTGTGGAATTTTCTCAATATAGTAACCATCTTCATCGCGCTCAATAATTACATAGAACTCTTATTTACTTAATATTCATTACTATATTTTCCATCAAAATAATTGATTTAACCTATTACCCATTACCTATTACCCATTACCCATTACCTATTACCCATTACCCATTACCCATTACCTTTATTTTTCCCAAGCAGGATGAGACAACAAAGAAGAAATAGTTCTGACTCCGCGTAACTGATTTGATAAAGGCAAATGACCTTTGGGTGCATCTAAACTCCAAACGAATTCGTTAGGATAACGAGTCCAAGCATTACCTTTTTTCCAACCAATTTTTACCCAGAGATTTTCCCAATTTTTTCTCAAACCTATCCACATTTCCCGCTGTACGGAAAAGCCAAATTTCCCTTCGGAATGAATTAACCAGAGCTGATCAATAGTCTGTAAATCAGTGATAGGAAACTTTTCAACTTCAGAAAAATACAGCCATTTTCTTTTTAATGCTTCCTCTCCTGAAATTTCGCACATTTTTTGTAGCGTCAAACGGTCAGCTTCTTCAAATTCTTGGTTTGCTAATAGTTCTTGCAATTGGGAGTAATCAATATTGCAGTCAGATTTTAGCGATACAATTCCTTGAGGAAAATTACTGTTTAAAAATTCTTTTGCTTCGGGAAAATCTGATTGATAAAGAATTTGATAGACTTTACCATCGACTATATTTGCTGGAATATCCCGACGCTTTGATAAAAACTCCATTAAAACCTTTAATCCTTCGTTACCAGAAGCAGCCAGTTTTTCCACTAACTGCTTTTGGTTTTTTTCAGACCCTTCGGTTAACTGGAGACTAAGGGATTCAATATCGCTGTTACTACCGTAGGAAATTGTTGGGTCTGTCATGATGGGGTTCGTGAAACGCTTTCTTAATTTGCTTGTTTCGTTACTTTTTATCAGCAAAGACGGTTTAACTTGCAGCAAATCGGTAAAGAACTATAGCCCTAATACCAATATGAAAGCTGCCATAGTGGAGGTGCGTCTCGCCCGTCAGTACGGAATATTTTCTCATGAACTGCCCTCTTTCTACTCCTAATTTTTTCCTTAATTAGCTTTTTGTGATTTTTTTTGTAAAATCTTTTGTGAAATTTTCTTTCGATTTTCGCTCTCATACTTCCTGTTTTTGCTGTATATTCAAGGGTAAAGCACTTTTCGACTTCTACTTCAGTGCAATTTGGGGAATTTTAAAACTGCTCTCCTAGTTTAATGAAAGCAAGACGTGACAAAATTTGAAAGACTTGCTGCTTAACCCCGACGGAGTGTGTAATGTACGAAAAACTCAAAGCCCCTACGACCGGAGAGAAAATAACTTTTAAAAACGGCGAACCACAAGTTCCCGATAATCCCATTATTCCTTTCATTCGCGGCGACGGTACGGGTATTGATATTTGGCCCGCTACTCAAAAAGTTCTAGATGCTGCGGTAGAAAAGGCTTATAGCGGTAAGAAAAAAATTAACTGGTTCAAGGTTTATGCTGGTGATGAAGCTTGCGATTTATACGGAACCTATCAGTATTTACCACAGGATACTTTGACGGCAATAAAAGAATATGGTGTTGCTATCAAAGGACCTTTGACGACTCCAGTTGGTGGTGGTATTCGTTCTTTGAATGTAGCTTTACGACAAATTTTTCAACTCTACGCTTGCGTGCGTCCCTGTCGTTATTACCCTGGTACTCCTTCTCCTCATAAAAGTCCCGAAAAGCTAAACGTAATAGTTTATCGAGAAAATACAGAAGATATTTATTTGGGGATTGAATGGAAGCAAGGAGATAAAACTGGTGAAAAACTCATCAAATTGCTTAATGAAGAATTGATTCCCGGTACCCCCGAACACGGTAAAAAACAGATTCCTACCGATGCTGGAATTGGAATTAAACCGATTAGTAAAACCGGTTCCCAGCGATTGGTACGTCGCGCGATTAAGCAAGCTTTAGGATTACCCAAAGACAAGCAGCAGGTGACTTTGGTGCATAAGGGTAACATTATGAAGTACACCGAAGGAGCTTTTCGCGATTGGGGTTATGAGCTAGCAACTGCGGAATTCCGCGACGAATGCGTTACCGAAAGGGAATCATGGATTTTAAGCAACAAGGAAAATAAATCCGATATTTCCAACGAAGATAATGCTCGTATGGTAGATCCCGGTTATGATTCCCTGACACCAGAGAAGCAAAAGGAAATTGTCAAAGAAGTTG
>CAKZYM010000514.1 GCA_937884685.1 uncultured Calothrix sp. | reverse complement strand
ATCCATTCAGGATAATGCAACGCTTCCACATCGTAACCAAGTTTCAAAGCATTATGATAATCGCTTACACCTAACTTTCCGTGCAAAAGAAACCCTAACCAATCTGCTTGATGTAAAAAATATTTAGCTTTCGTGACAGAAGGTAACTGCATCATCCATAACAGTTTTACCAAGCTTGAAGTAGCACTTAATACAGTATGATTGGGTGGAGCAACATTTTTCAATTCCTCGCGCATCCCCCCTCCCCTCGCATCATTGTAAAGTAGGGGTGCATCAACAGGATTCCCGTCAGCATCGCACAGCAAAACAGTAGACGAAGTACCGTTAATAGCAATCCGCTTAATTTCTCCCCGTAATCCCTTACTAAGCTGCTCTAGAAGGCTAAATAAAGCATTACGCCAACATTTAATTAAATCACTCTCCAACGACATCTCAAACGGGTATCGCACCTCAGCCAGAAGAATACTCCCAGATGAGTCAATCACCACACCCCTAGCACCAGAAGTTCCGAAATCTATCCCTAAATACATTTTTTCAATTAACAATTATCAATTATCAAAACAAACTTAGGAGTAAATAATTCTCATACCCCAAAACACCCTCAAACAAACACCCAAATCCCCAAAACAATAGATGCAAAATGAAACAACAAATTAAACAATTAACAAATATCAAAATAAAGCTACTGTAAGATCGGTTAAGCGTAAGCACAAGCCAACAACTACAACTCTCCCAATTACCAATTCCCCATCTTAATTGTTGCATCTTGTAACAACTTATTTCCCAATTCGGGTAAAACAGTGAAAAGTAGAAAACGAAGCTTTCTGTCGTTCATTGAGAATAGGAGATTTCAATCATGTCTATTTCAGACACTCAAGTTTATATTGCTTTAGTTGTGGCTTTGATTCCAGGTGTTTTGGCTTGGCGTTTGGCTACCGAACTCTACAAGTAAATCATTAAATTAATCGTTAATATTTCTTGAAACCAATGTAGAGTCTGTAATCCTAGTCACACTAAGTGTGTGTTCCGGAAGCTTGTAGCCATTAGTTGTAAGTTACTTAAGAGAACGCACTTAGAAAAGCTAGGATTATTTTTTTACTTACTCCCTAGGTGTAGCAGTTTGAGAAAAATGAAGTAAGATGGCAGCAAATGAAAACCGTAAATAGCCTTATCTTAAATATTTACGAAGTATCCGTTTTTTGAGGAGATTAAGTCTATTATGAACGCAATTCAACCGTCTATTCCGGAAGCTCAACCGATAAAGCGACCATTACGGACTGTTCCTCGACCGAAGCGTCATCTACGCCAACGCTCTTATCAGATTATGGCGCTGGAAACAACAGTAAAAATAGGAGTTAACTTCGCTATATCCGCAGCAGCTGTATCTGCTTTAACTCAACTTTTACCTCATCACTGGTCGGGACAAGAAAAGCTACGACAAATACGTACTGAGGTGAAAACCACTCAAGAACGTGTCAGCACCCTAAGGACAGAATTCAATAACACTTTTGACTCTCGTCAAGCAAATAGTGTTATGCAACAACATGGCAATCGAATACCTCGTAACTACAAAAGAATTGTATTGACTAACAATACAACTCCGGGTGAAATTCAAGAATCCACACCCTGATATTTAGAGAAAATATTATTTTTGCGTAGAATAAATGCGATTGCTTTTTTTGCAAGATATAACTGTTTTTTCTAAAGTTAAAAAGCTAACAGCTAGTAGTTAATAACTATATTCTTTGTCGTCTAGTTATCATCTATTAGCTATTAGCATCTGTCAAACTAATTGAATTTTAGATTTAGATTTTCCTTCTTATCAGTAAAAAGGCAAGAATATTTTTGATGCGGTAACTATCTTCATTGCGAACTACAAGTAGAAGTAGAATTTAAAATCTGAAATCTGAAATCAATCGATGAGTTGTTGAAAATACCATTTAATAATTTGTAAAACTTTGAGCATCTTGGGAAAAGCGATAAAAATAAAAATTTATCTTCTTCTAAATTTATTCACCAATTCTCCATTCAGGATGCATGGGCAGGAGTAGCTCGTTTAACCAATTTTCTACCTGTAAGCGTAAACGTGTGGTTTGTTTATCCATTCTAGAATAACGAACTGATAGATTTTTCAAAGCACGATTATAGTTTGCGATCGCAGCATTCCATTCGCCCCAAAGATGATAAGTTCTAGCTTTCTCAGCCAAAATATGATTTTCTAATTCTCCAAAAAATAGAGCCGTTTCAAAAGTTTCAATAGCTTCGTTGTATTCTCCCAACTCTCGCAAAGTTATACCTTTGTTAATCCAGGCTCTCACGTGACCGGGATTAAAATCTAAAGCTTTTTCATAATCTGCTAAAGCTGCTTCCAAATCGCCAATACCGGCGTAATAATTTGCTCGGTTATTATAAGCACTAGGCAATTCGGGATTTATTTGTATTGCTTTATCGAAATCGTGAACAGCTTTTTGCTCTTCACCGCTCTGAAAATAAACCAAACCCCGATTATTGTAATCAATAGCATTGTCAGGATGACGCTCAATTAACTGATTAAAAGCTGCTATTGCTGTGAGGTAATCACCAGTTTTAGCAGATTCCAAAGCAGTGGAGCGTAAATCTTTATCTCCATAAGCGTATAATTGACAATTACTATCCTCATAGCTGTGGTCGCGAGCAGTAAACTTCGCAGCTTCTATTCTGCCGATATTGTTGTGCTTGTCACCGAATGTTGAAAATAAGTGAATCTTCATATCATCCTTGCCTGAGTTGGTTAGTACGTCCGCTTGTGGTTTGTGCCCCTGTATTTGGATTCATCATCCATCAATCCCAATATCCGAGCGAGTCAATATGCTCTGTGTTTTGGAACTAATAATACATACCAAAGCTTCACAACCAATTCCAGAAAATAACAAATGATTGCAATTTAAACCGCTTTC
>CAKZYM010000513.1 GCA_937884685.1 uncultured Calothrix sp. | reverse complement strand
ATTGATTTAATTTGCGCTATCTATAATTTTATACGCATATTTTTAGGCACTTTTGCTCTATGTATATTATCTGCCTTTAGTTATATTGCGCGAATCAGTATTGGTTTGCTAACAAGGTAATTAAGACTTCTCTTAGAGCGAGCAAATTGAACAATATCAGTTTTATTAATTAGATGTGCTGCGTTGAACAACCATTATTCGGGAATCAAGAACTATGACCAATTTAATTTTTAACGCGATAATCGCTGAATTATTTTCCAGCCATAATTCAAAACAAAGGTGTAGTGTGTTTCACCTTTGCAACTGAGAAAAAGCTGGAATATTTTATGCCGTATTTTTAACGCTGCACGGCCATATTTTCTCAAATTATCACCGAATTTAGTCATTTAAGACTGTATTTTATTCCTCAACCCCTATCTCCGTAACAGTTATACAGGTTTCATTAATCAAAAAAACGAGAAGGAATCATAAGGAATTTTTGATGAAAAACAGCCGAAAAACCCATAATTTTAAGTAATAATCGACCTTTACTTTCCTTACTTTTCCTTTGCTTTCCTTGCAAAAAAATCTATTAAATTCATAAAATTACATGAGTAAAAACACTCAGCAAAAAAATAATTCATCTCCCTTATTAATTCTGGCTTTGGACTTTGGAGGAAGTGCAACAAAAGGTGTTTATTGTACAGAACGAAATCAAACAGCATCCTTAGTAATGGAACCAGAGGTAGTAAAAATTTCTTTAGATTCAGTTGCTTCTGAGATATTGGGTGCAACCGAGCCAGAAAATGCTGCATGGGTTAATTACATGGGTGAAACCTTTGCTGTGGGATATTTAGCGAAAAGTAAGTATTATGCAAACCAGGGGTTGAAAGAGTTAAAGTACGAACGTGCAGTAGCCAAAACATTAGCTTTCGTCTGGGCTATTTCGCAGAAACTTCAGTTGGGTAAGAAATTTCAACTCACACTTGTTTGTTTGCTGCCACCTGGGGAGTTTGAAAATAGAGATAGTTTTCATCAAAATCTTGAAGCAATACTTGCTGGTTTCATAACTCCAACAGGAAAAATCCAGGTTAAATTAACTCAATTTAAATGTTTACCAGAAGGTGCGGGAATATATCTTGCTTACCAAAAGAAATTAGGACAGCAAATCAAAACTAAAACCATTGCGTTAGTAATGGTGGGCTATAGAAATGCGTCGGTGTTAATCAGCGATAGGGGAATAGTTGCACCTGATGGAAAGACTTCTGACTTAGGAATGATTCGATTGCTAGAAAAAGTAGTTGCTAGAACTTCCGGACAGGATGCTTCGCAATTAGCTCCTGCTGTAGTCGCTGCTGGTAGCGATATTTCAACAATACCTTTAACAAAGTTGTTGAAAAGTACCAATAATATCAATAAACGCCATGAATTGATGCAAATACAATCAAGCATAAAGCTTGCTAGAGGCGAGTATGCAGCAGTACTTACAAGTTGGTTAAACCAAGTAGTTGCCCGAAACTTGGTTTCAGAAATATTGTTTTGCGGTGGAACTGCGGATTACATGAGGAGAGAGCTAAATTCTCACTATAGTGGAACACCTTGTTTATGGGGAGTGGGTGCAGATATTCCAACACAAGTCGATAGCTTCGGTTTGGGAAGTCGTTTGGCTGATGT
>CAKZYM010000512.1 GCA_937884685.1 uncultured Calothrix sp. | reverse complement strand
CTACTTACTACTTGCTACTTGCTACTTACTACTTACTACTTACTACTTACTACTTGCTACTTGCTACTCCCCATTAGAGCTACAATCCTGGGTAAAGTTAGTCCTATTTGTTAAAGAGGAAAGTTTATGGCTGTGAAAAAAGGAGCGATGGTTCGTGCTATCCGTGAAAAACTGGAAAACAGTTTGGAAGCAAAGTCTAGTGATTCTCGTCTTCCTCCCTATCTATTTGAAACTGAAGGGGAGATTCTAGATACCAAAGGTGATTATGCTTTGGTGAAGTTTGGGAAAGTTCCTACACCGAATATTTGGTTACGTATGGACCAGCTTGAAGAATCTAAATAAGGAAGGAGTGTTCCGAGGAGGAATATACTCTTTTTAACTTTTGTAAGAATTAAGAAACCCGGTTTTTGGAAAAACCGGGTTTTTCTATATCGCGATTCTTAAAATCATGTAGAAATACTATATTTCAGTAGCTATAAAAACTTGTCAGTATATCCTCGGAGGATTTTAATATATAAAAAATACGGGACTTAATTATAAAGTTTCGTCTTTTTTTGTAGATGAAAATACTATTTAAAAAAAAACAATAGAAAATTGATTAGAAAATACCCTGATGTTTTTTATCATACCCTGAAAACACTTACAACTAGATTATTCTAGATAGTGAAGTAAAATTAATTAACCTTCAATGGCACTCAGAAAAAATCGTTTGCAAAGTAAGAAAACTCAGTCTAAATCTTCTGCTAAGAAAGCTCAAAGTAGTGCTGCTAAAGGAAAACTAAAAAGCAGCTCGAAAAAATCAAAGTCTGAAGCTTTATCTGTAGAAACCAAAGTTTCAAATAAAAAACCAGAAACTGAAGTGAAAGATACAACAGAAAAAGCATTGAGCAAAACAAAATCTGCTAGTTCCACCGTAGGGAAAGTTAAGGCTACAAGAAAGAAAGTATCGAGCAGAACCAAAGTTGCTAGCACCAACGTAGACAAAGCTAAATCATCTACTAAGAAAGCAGATAAAGTTGCTACTACGAATGTAGAAAAATCTAAATCTTCTACTAAGAAAGCTGCTGGTAAAACTAAAGTTGCTAGCACTACTAAGAAGATAGGAAGTAAAACAAAATCTGCTACAACTGCTAAGAAGCTAAAAGCAAAAACACCTGCATCTTCTATCATCGATAAGTCTGAAGCTACTTCAAAGAAAACAGCTAGCAAAACTAAATTAGCTACTTCCGAGAAGAAAGCAGCTAGTAAAACGAAAGCAGCTAAGTCAACAGTTGCAAAAGTTAAATCCACCACCAAAAAAGTTACTGCTAAAACCAAAGCTGCTACGAGAAAAACTCAAGATGAAACTCGCTTGCTTCTAGCTTTGTGGGATTTAGGAGGAACCGAAACTGAAGTTAAAACAACTGAAGTAACCGGTAGCGTACAGCGTAAAAACGAGAAAGCAGGAGACTACACTTCTATTCTTAAGAAGCTAGAAAAGGCTGGTGCTATCAATAGCACACGTAAGAGCAAAGTTGATAGTATCAAGCTAACCGATAAAGGTTTGCAGATGCTTGACGAAGGACTCAAAACTCTTGATTTCAAATTCTATGGAAAGCAGGTTGGAAGTATAGTTGCGAGTAAATTCGTTGGTGGGTTGCTCAAGTGGATACGAGAAATGGATGGTAAAACAGTTTCTTCCACAGTAAAAGCGAAATAATCTGTGTATTGCATCTAATGTTTGAATTTTGGTTATGTCGTCAGGGAGTTTCGCTGTACATTGTGGTTTAAATCGGTAAATCTTAGAGTTGAAAGCGAACCTTTACGTTTCGATAGAGACGACGATAATGTAAGGATAAAACAGCAGGCTAGGCTGTTAGAACGAATAGGGTCAGATGGATATCACGGTTTGCTTCTCACAGACACATTGACTCGGCAAGTTTTTAGCTATGGTTTGGAATAGAATTAGTGATTTGTGCAATTGGTAATCAGTGCATCTAAACCTAAGATTCAGGGTGGTTTAGTTATTATCTACCGTAGAGAGCATAAGCAATTACAAAACGCAGATTGCAGAGTTTATTATTCAGGAGAAATTCTGCAATTTTAGCGTATTAATTATTAACCCGATGTTGATTTTGGGTGATTTTTTGCTGCTAGTTTTTGACAAAGGTTTATTTTTTGTTTTCATAAATTAGTTAATTGCAAATATTTAATTAATATCTATTGAGATAATTAAAGATAATTATTTTCCTCCTTACCTTCATTCAGCTTTGAGGTAAATACTTATCTAAAGATTGTAAAAGTAATCCAAAAGATTTTGTTTGTTGTTTTTACATTGAGTAATTAATAAGTCTTTTAAAACACACACGAATGTTAAATAACTGTACTAACCTAAATTAAATACAGTTTAAGTTGAAAGAATTACTAAGTATGTCAGCTAAAAATACCCTTCCCGAAAATAAAATAAATCAAGCTAAGACTCGTTTGCTTTTAGCTTTATTTGTAGCAGAAGAGCCAGTAATGAGAGGTAAGCTAAACGAGAAAGTTGTTCCTAGCAAAGAAAAAAGAAAAGATTATCAAAGCGTATTTGATGAGCTATTAGAAATAGGAGCTATTGAAAAATCAGATAAAGGTTATTATTTAGTACCTTCTGTAGGTTTAAAGCTACTTGATGAAAGCTTGAAAAATAGAGATTTTGAAAATAATACTATTGGAACTTGGGTTGCGAATGGTCTGTTGAAGAGGATTAGAGAAAATGAGAGTAAAACTAATGATTTTAATCAATTAGATAATCAAACCCAGATTGAAGAATCTTCAAACGAAGCTATTGCATCTTATGAACTGTTTAAGGATATTACCTTGGAAGTTTATGAAGAGTTGAATCGGAATTACAACTTAGATAACTTGGTACCAATTTACAGAATTAGAAAAGAAATTGGCGAGAAAGTTAGCCGAGAGAAATTTAATCAATGGATGTTGGAAATGCAGAAGAAAGATGTTTTCCAGCTAATTGGTGGAGAAATGACAGACATTACCCCTCAAAAAGCAGAAGACTCAATAACCACCAAATTAAGTGGATTGCGTTACTACGCTAAACGCATTGCTTGAAGTAATTAATCTGTATTGATGTTGTAGTGAGTGTATTTGAATTACTAATAATTAACAATATGACAAGTTCTAACTTTTATTCTATTGAAGATATTAACGAAGCTCTGAAAGCTCATAATCCTTTCGCACAACCCCCTTATGTTGGTAGCTCTGAAGTTTGGGATAAAGAATTTCCCGATATCACAAGTCTGAATGCTCATGCTTCCGATGCTGTATTTCAAGCAATTGAGCAAATTCGTGCAAATCAATATCAGAGAACTTCGATTACAATTACAGCTGAAGCTGGAACTGGTAAAACGCACCTTATTAGTCGTATTCGGCATCGTTTGCAAGCTGAGGGTGGTGCTTTATTTATTTACGCTAATCAATTTGGTGACTTAAATAATATAAAGCAAGGATTTCAGCGTACTTTGGCAGATAGCCTTAATAAAATTGGTAATGAAGAAGTAACGCAGTGGCAAGAGCTAGCAGCAGCTATAGTCAATAATGCTCTAAAGTCTAATGCTAAACATTTATCAGCGAAACAATTAGTTAAACAATTTGGTATTAGTAACTTAAAAATAACTAAAAGGTTGGTTAACTACCTGACAGATATATTCTGTAAAAACAATTCTAGTGCAAAAAACCCCGATATTGTTAGAGCTATACTTTGGACGCTTTCAGATAGCCATTCACTATACGCAATCAATTGGTTATCTGGTAACGGATTATCTCAACATAAAGCCTCGGAGTTATGTTTGCCTGTACATAGCGGTTCAGCTTTTAATACTGTTAAACAAATATTAAATTTAATTGGTTACTACAAAGAACTTGTTATTTGTTTTGATGAATTAGACTCAACTGAATCTAATGATACTGGTTTTACTAAAGCTCAAGTTGTTGCTGGATTTGTTAAAGAATTATTTGAAAATATTCGTAAAGGTGTCATTTTAACTGTAATGATGCCTGCGGTATGGGTTGAACAAATTAAAAAATTACCTGCTGCTGTTGTTGCTAAAGTTTCGGCTCAAGGCAATCCCATAGACTTAAAGTATATGGATGGTGATTCGATTGTTGAGTTAGTTACTTTGTGGCTAAAGCAATTCTATCAAGACCTAAATTTAGTTCCTTCTTATGAAACTTATCCGTTTACAGAAGTTGAACTTAGAGAATTAAGTGAAGAAAAGCCACCTATAAGAAATGTATTGCAGTGGTGTCGAGAGAATTGTAAACCCCCCGTAACTGGAGAAGCAGAAGATTTAAATCCAGTAGAAAAATTAGATCCAGTAGAGGAAGCATTCAAAACAGAACTTGCACAAAAGTTAGGTAGAAATTTGGATGATAATTTCTTGCTTGCTGATGCTTTGTTATTTAACTTTCAAAGATTAATTGGTTATACGGTAGAACAAGTAAATATCAAAAAAATTACAGATAAAGTCACAAAAAAAGGTGGTAAAGATAACTATTTAAATTTCAAAATTATTGGTACTGAGAACGGAAAAGATGTCTGTATTGGTGTTGCAGTACTTCAGCATAGTGGCGGTAGAGCATTAGGAGCAGGATTCAAAAGGTTGATTGATGAAGAAAATAAATTCAATCTCAGTCGCGGTTGTTTAGTTCGTTCTAAATCCAAAGACAAAGAAATTAGTAATTATTTGTATAACACTTATTTAGAACCTCTCATATTAGAAGGTGGAGAATTTGTGGAACTCAAAGAAGAAGAAATTAAACCATTATTAGCAATTCGTTCGGTGCATAAAAAGCGTAATGTAGATTACGGATTAACTGAGGAGCAAATCTTCCAGTTTATTGTCGATAAAGCCATAGATTATCAACTCGGAGTAAGTAACCCTTTACTAAAAGAAATTCTTAGCGATCCTTCATATCAAGTTCCTGACGATGTGATTGAAGATGATTCTGTACTAGCAGAAGAAAGTACTAATTCTGAATCAGCAGATTTTGATGATATTACCAACTTATTAATGGTTGATGAATAATGAGCAAATTTGCACTTCACATAATGCTATGTCTTCCCGCTCCTGAAATTGAAGCATTAATTAAAGGAAGAATAATTGTAGCTATAACCCTGAAGTTTATTCATCCACACCGGCAATTTGCTCTTTATCCAAAAAAAGAATTGAACCTTGCACTACCAGTTGAGAATTACTACAAATCAAGCTTTTTCTCAACTGCCCAAAGTGCTATTCAACAACATTCTCAAAGATTCTCAATTCAAGCTTGGGCTAAATGTGAAAACTGTGAAATTATTAACGATGTTAAATCTTTAGCCGCTTTATCAAAGTTAACAATTTGGTCAAAACAGGCTTTAGAAGAAATCCTTAGACAACGGGAAAATATATTCCTAACCTACTTACGAGTTTATCATCTACCCCAACCAGTTAAAGTTAATACACCAAAGCGAACAAACTTTTTTACTGCTCTAATTCCTCCTGTATATGTTTCTGATGCTAATCCAATTTTAGGCGATCGCAATTTCACCATACGCAAAACTCAGTTAGAAAATTTACAACCACCTTTGCATCCACATTTGGAAGAATTACAAGCTGCAATCGTAAATCTCTCTACAAGCTCAACAACAGCAAAACAGCAGCTTGATAAAGATATAAAAAACTTTTTGGGTTGGTCAACTCAAAAAACACTTTTACCAGTTAACCCAGAAAACTGGATTTACACTATAGCCGATATTGGTAATTCTTCTGATGGAGATGCTTTTGAAAAAGTAGTTCGTAAGAGTTTAATTAAATTAGGTTTCTCTATTGACACTCTCCCGGATAGAATCCGGGAGATTCTATCAGCTTAGGCTAGATTAGC
>CAKZYM010000511.1 GCA_937884685.1 uncultured Calothrix sp. | reverse complement strand
CCATAAGGAAGCAATAGCTGGTTCGTTGTGATAAACGAAGGACAATAACAAAATAATTAGAAAAACTACTACTACTAATCGTCCTACAAAGTTCCCGGTTGGGTAGAATTTCTGAAATAGGCTAAATACAACAGTACCTATAAGTAGCCATAGAAGTACTCGGCTTAGCAGTTCAAACATATCTTTACTCTCAAATGTTTCTGTACGGTCAATCCTGTATGGCTCAGAGCAATTGGTTTATTCTACTGTCAAATGGTAGTAGCACCATTGTTTGACTTCAAATACCTCATACCCTACAGACCAAAACTACCTTCGTAGTGATTTTAGTCCAATTTTTATCAATAATGTTTTGTATTTGTAATAAACGGGATAAGTAATCTCCCTTAAGTAATTTGAATCTATGATGTAATTGTCAAATTCAAGGGGAAAGTTATGTCTTCCGAAAAATCCACTATTTTAGTCACCGGAGGAGCAGGGTATATTGGCTCGCATGCGGTGTTAGCGTTGAAACAAGCAGGTTATGAAGTTGTAATACTCGATAACTTAGTTTACGGACACCGAGACTTGATAGAACAAGTTCTTAAGGTCGAGCTTATCGAGGGAGATACTGGCGATCGCGATTTGCTAGATAAGTTATTTAAATCCCGTGACATTGCAGCAGTAATGCACTTTTCAGCTTACGCTTATGTCGGAGAATCGGTCTCCAACCCAGCAAAATACTACCGTAACAATGTAATCGGTACAATAACTCTGTTAGAGGCGATGCTAGCAGCATCTGTTAAGAAATTTGTATTTTCTTCAACTTGTGCAACATATGGAGTACCCGAAACAGTACCGATACCGGAAGACCACCCCCAAAATCCTATAAATCCTTACGGTGCAACCAAATTAATGGTAGAACGGATACTGTCAGATTTTAACGAAGCATATGACCTTAAATCAGTACGTTTTCGATACTTTAATGCAGCAGGTGCCGACCCATCTGGTCGGTTAGGAGAAGACCACAACCCCGAAACCCATTTAATCCCCTTAGTATTGCAAACAGCTTTGGGAAAACGCGAGTCAATTTCGATTTTTGGTACCGATTACCCTACAAACGACGGTACCTGTGTCCGCGATTATATCCACGTTAGTGATTTAGCCGACGCTCACGTACTAGGCTTAGAATATTTACTCAAAGGAGGAGACAGCACCTTTTTTAACTTAGGTAACGGGAACGGCTTTTCGGTCAAAGAAGTAATTGAAACCGCAAGACAAATAACAGGTAAAGAAATAAAAGCAATTGAGTGCGACCGTCGTCCCGGAGACCCACCAGCCCTTATCGGTAGCGCTGACAAAGCCCGAAAAGTCCTTGGTTGGCAACCGCAGTATACATCAATCAAAGATATCATGACTCATGCCTGGGAATGGCATCAGAAACGACACGGGAGTTAAGGATTAGTAATTGTGGAATTGGGAATTGGGAATTGGGAATTGGTAATCGGTAATTGGTAGTGGGTAGGAGGTAATGGGTAATCATTATGAAACGTAAATCTATATAAATTACTAAATATCCTTCTCTAAACTGTTATCTTTTAACTTAATTATTCCTAACTTCTAACTCCTAATTCCTAACTCCTAACTCCTAACTCCTAACTCCTAACTTTTAATCTTTTGTTCTTCGTGTAAAAGCGAATATTCCACCTAAAATTACAAGAGTGACTAAACCTATAGTCCAAAATGGTAAGGAAAAACCTTGTTCTTGGTTTTGGCTTGCATTAACATTTTGTATTTCTTGTGATTCTTTTTTTTCTATTTTTTCTATTGCTTCTGGTTGATTAGTCGCAGCTTTCTTATTTCCAGCAGCTACGGTAATATCAAATTTTAATTCAAAGGGTTTGAAACTATCCCCATTTGCGGGTCTACCAGAAAATTCTAATTGATAAGCTCCAGGTTTGGGAAATGTAATATTTGCTCCTGGAATACCTTGATAGCGTTCTGCTGATACAGGTTCTAAATTTGGCTTAGCAAGTGGTGTTGCTGTTGTTTCACGGGGTTCGCTGTAAATAGCCAATTGACAATCGCATTCTTTCAGAGGAATAATTTTGCCACCCTTACGAGTTAAAGCAAACCAAGTTAATGCTGTTTCACCAGCACGAGGAGTATCATTTGGTTCAATATGTAAAGTAGCTCCCACGTCTTCCGCTGTTTCAATCTTATGAGCAGAAGCCGGAGGAATTAATAGTGATGATAAATTCATAATTTTGTAGATGGTTGGGAGTTAGGAGTTAGGAGTTAGGAATTAGGAGTTTCATTCATAACTGATAACTGTTCACTGATAACTGTTCACTGTTTACTTGAAACGTAAAATCTCTTCAAGCCAAATATTGTCCAAAAAATTCTCGTTCTGAGTAACAATACCGCTAGAGTAACAATACCTAAGATGATTGGAGCGAGTTTATCTAGTAAATTTGATGGTACGGAACCAAGATAATTAGAACCAATTATTAATGCATGAATTGCACTCAATATTAAAGCTGGAACGCTCAATAAATGAATTAGTCGCCAATATTTTCCTAATGATTTTTGTAAGGAATCAAAACTTGTTAAAGCTGCTGGAAGCATTAATATTAACCCTGCTGCACCGAAAGCCATTCCTAACTGAAATTCTGATGGTAAAAAGAAATAACTATTTAGCTTCCACCCTAATGAATGTTCCATCATATGGGCTGTATGGGCTAAGGAAAGAACGAAAGCACCAACTCCTAAAGCGCGACGATAGCGTATGGGTGCAGCCCATAAACCACTGATGGGACGAGCGATTAAGGCGAGCATTAACAATGCTAAACCCCCATGTCCAGTGTAGTCTACCATTGTATCCCCTGTCCGCAGCAAGGTAATTACGCCGATTGCAAGAGTTACCCAACCACCCAAACGAAACAATTGCGAACGTTTATCTTTACCGATTAACGATGCAGAAACTCCCACTCCCAACATCATGGGAAAAGTTCCGAAGCCAAAAGCTAGCATTGTCGCTGCACCCATCCACATATTTCCGGTTTGAGCAGCTTTTATTTGAGCAGTATACAGGAAACCACAAGGCATTAAACCCCAAGTCATTCCTAAAAGCGCTGGTGTGTACCACGAGTTTTTTAATGACAGCTTTGACATTCCAGCATTTAAGCGATTGTGTAAACCACCTTGTAATAATGGGTGCAAAAATGGAATTTTGGGTAGAAAGTCAGGATTGATTTGTCTGAGTCCGAACAAAATCAACATTAAACCAGTGATAATAGCTATCCATTGACGCAATTCGCTACCAACACCAGCTAATTGACCTCCTTCGACCAATATCGAACCTAACCCCCCAATTGCAGCACCAACTAAGCTGTAACTGAGCATCCGTCCCAAATTTAGTAGAATGTGAAACTTTGATTGCTGCCACCAATTATTACTTTCACTCTGGGAAGATAAGGAAAAAGCTACTGTCAAAGGGCCGCACATTCCTACACAATGACCAAAACTACCAAGAAATCCCAAAGCTGCAATCAGGAAAAGGTCGAGTAACATTTTAGATTTTGGATTTTGGATTTTGGATTATAAAACAGTTTTTATCAGGTTTTTAATAAATTTAGAGGATTAAAATTCTCACTACAAACAAATACAATTAAAGAAAAGATGCACCTTTTTTCAACTTGAATTATTACCTATTACCTATTACCTATTACCTATTA
>CAKZYM010000510.1 GCA_937884685.1 uncultured Calothrix sp. | reverse complement strand
TACTCTATCAAGCCCTTTGTTTGTCAGTTTTTTTCGGTACTCTTCATCTTTTTGCAAGCATATTACTGCTTCTAAAATCGCATTTATATCAGTAGGATTAACTATAATTCCTGCGTCTCCAGCTACTTCTGGTAAAGATGTAACATTGGAAGTAATTACAGGTGTTCCACAAGCCATAGCTTCTAAAAGAGTCATGCCAAAACCTTCATAAAGCGAAGGTGATAATAATATATCGGCAGCATTATATATCTTAGTTAAAGTCGTATTATCAGGTCTTCCAAAATCAGTTATACAATCAGAAAGATTATGAGTATGGATAAATGTCTTAAATTCGTCAGACAAATCGGGGCCTGTTCTGAAAAGATGTATGTTCAATCCTTCATCTTTTAATGCTTTTAAAACTTTCAAAACAGTAATAAAGTTTTTACGTGGCTGATTAGAACCAACGTTGAGTAAGCAGAATTTTTCAGGTGAAATGTGATGTTGTTGTCGAAAAGCGGCAATTTCTGTTGATGGAAGTTGATGAAATCGCGCTTCAACAGCATTAGGAACGATAGTTATATATTCTGGTTTGATATTGAGTATTTGCTTAATATCTTTTGCAGTATGATTTGAAACGCTAATAATATGGTCAGCTTTACGTAATCCTTTTACAGCCCATTTCCAAACTGCCATGCTAACGTTAGCAATACGTGCTTGAGTGCGAGCATTTTCTGGCTGGACAAAATTAACCAAATCGTGGCAAGTTACTACAACAGGTTTGCCAGTATCTTTTAAGAAGTAGGCAAGATGACCGTCACTATGGTCGATAACGTGGAAGATATCGACATCTTTCTTCTTTACATTTTGAGGATAATTCCAATAACGTTGATAATATTTTTTTAAACCATTTAAGAAAGAATTACCTTTTTCATGCTGGGGTCTTATTTGAACAAATTCCCAGTCCGGTCGAACAGTTTTCAAACCACTTACCAAACCATCGGCATAAACGTCCATGCTATAGGAAGCTTGCGGTTCTCTGCGGACAATTGCTACACGCATTATTTCCTCCCGATTGTCCTTCAATTTTTCAATCCTAGAACAGTGTGCGGCGTTTTATGTTGAAGAAGTTAGTAAAGTCTTACCTTAAGTAAACACCAATTAATTCATCAATCATTCCAGCATTATGTAAGTAGTTTTTTGTAGTTATCTAAAGCCACTGTAGCGATTTTATCCCAATGTAAATGGTTCAGAGCATATTCTCGCCCCTTCAAACCCATTTCTTGCCATTCCGAACGACATTTTAATAATTCTATTAATCCAGATTTAATCGATGATACTCCCGGTGTAACTATAACACCGCAACCACATTTCTCTACGTGAGGTGCAATACCAGCAATTTCTGAAACTAGTAACACACGCCCAGCTAGCATTGCTTCTAAGGCTGCTAAACTAAAACCCTCAAATCGCGATGGTATACAGAATATATCGTATTCCTTGATGATTGCTGAAGAAGATTTATTAAAGTCCGGTTCTAGAAAAGAAACTTTATTTTCAATGAAAAGTTTTTTTGCTTGAGCTTGTAAACTTTGTTTGTCCCCTGCATCTGGTCCTTGAAATGTTAAGTGAATATTTTCTTGAACTGTTATTTGAGAAAATGCATCTAACAATAAATCTAATCCTTTATTGTCAGTATCCATACGACCTAAAAAAAACAATTTTGTAGTTTCATTTTCTCCCCATTTTAATGAAGTTTCTGGAAATACGTCTTGTGGAGAAAAGCCATTAGGTGTTGTCAAAATCGGAGTTTTAATTTTTAATTTTTTTAGCCATTGAGCATGGCGACTATCTAAAATTTGGATTCCTAATGCTTGCCCTAATATTCTTTTTTCTAGAAGATGCCAAAAACTATATTTTAAAATAAATTTTTTGCTGAAAAATGCTGGATTATAAGGGTCATGAGGTGCAATTATATAAGGTATTTTATTTTTTTTGAGACTTCGTGACATTGCACAAACTCTGCCATGCATAATTCCGTTAAGAATCACAAGGCTATTACCATGCATCTGTGTGCGGATATATTGTTTTAAACCGGGTGAAAGATTGAAGGATGGACGGGTTTGAATATGATTAGCAAAAGATTTGATTTCATATCCAGTAGGACTTATAAATGATGTAAATTCATTTGGAAATGATTCACAAAATACAAACTCCATTACACCGGATTTAACGAGACCAGAAGCCAAGCCATGTACTGCTTTAGACAAGCCGTCGTTTATATTTTTAGCATTATGTGGAAAGTGACTCAAATAGATATAAATATTCATAATTATATTGATTAATGCGTTACTTGCTTGAATTTAACAAAGCAGCTTGGGAATGGAATTTTGATGAACCAAGGTAAGTCGATTTGTCTTTTCGGTCAAGGATATCGCACCACCAGTCAATTAATCTTTCGGCTATACGTTCGTGGCTGTAGTTTTGGTGTACTCTATCTAG
Organism: uncultured Calothrix sp.; assembly: GCA_937884685.1. Classification (GTDB taxonomy): domain Bacteria; phylum Cyanobacteriota; class Cyanobacteriia; order Cyanobacteriales; family Nostocaceae; genus Rivularia. The sequence continues at coordinate 1,504 of CAKZYM010000510.1, read as the reverse complement.
GCTGTATTGTGCGGCTTCCGAGTACCAAGCATTATCGGAAATTAAGCGCGATAAAATAGCTGCAAGTTCTTCAGCATTACCTTCGGTAAATACTAATTCAGAACGACCAACAACGTTAGGGATTTCACCGCAGGTAGAGCCAACGACTGGTATTCCCGTTGCCATCGCTTCAATAATTACATGACCAAATTGCTCTTTCCAGGTTTCAACGCTACGTGAGGGTAAAACTAATACATCTAGTTTTTGCATTTCCCGAGGAACTTCTTCGTGAGAAAATCCACCTAGCCAAGTAACTAGTTCATCCACACCTAATTTCTGTGCTTCTTCTCGAAGTTTTGCTTCATCCGGACCACTACCGCATAAAATGATTCGGAAGTTGTGATTTTGTTGGTTTAAGATTTTAGCGGCAGCGATAAGCGTATCAATGCCTTTGTGATAGGATAAACGTCCCACAAAACCAATAGAAAATTCCGAGTTTACTTGTTTATTTTCAGCAGGAGTAAAAAATTCGGTATCAACTCCCATTTGCGGCATTACTTCAACTGGTTTTTGATAACCCCATTTCTTGACTAATTCTGCACCTTCGCAATTTCCAGCAATAATTAATTTTGCAGTATCAAAAACATATTTACGTATCCACTGGCGAAAGGTTGATAGCTGACGCTCCATGTTTTCCCAACCGAAGAAAACCACAGGTTTATTAAATACTCTCGCACAAAATGAAAGCTCTAAAGCCGCAAGAGAAAATACTTCATGTTCAACTTGGATAATATCAGGACGAAAATCAATAATTGCTTTTAGTACTCCTAAAGGTGAATAAAAACAAGCACCGGCTCGTCCTGTAAAATACATTTGAGTCGGATAATAATTGATCTGCGAATATGGCTGCTCAAGTTCGTGATATTTATTCCACTGCGATGCATTCCATTGCTTGGGAACTAACAAGCCCACTTCTGCACCAGCTGCTGCAACTGCATCAAGTTTTCCTTGATTAACACCGACTATATAAGTATGGCTGACAAAAAGTACCCGCAAAGCAGAAGATTTACTATTTACTTGTTTTGAATTCTCTTTTTTCTGGAGTATCTGACGAACCCAATCTATAGGTTTTGGACGTTGATGGGGAAGATATAACCAAGTAATTCCAATTTTTGCTAGTGGTAAAGGTAGTAAACCGACCCAAAGACACCACAGACTGAATATCACTTTCTTATACCAGATATGGTCGGTGTATTTCCAGACCGAACGGATACTCATGTAAATTAGGGGTAGAGCCTTATCCGAAGGTCTGGGACGATTTTGAGGATCTAAGCGTAGAGATACCATCCTAGCCCACAATCTTCCTATAGAACGTTGTTCAAAGTCTTTGGGTAGTTCAATGCCTAACTCATTTGCTTTCTGTTCCAATATCTGGTGATTTTGTAAATCGTGACGTACAAATCTGTGGAAGCGATCGCCCGTTACCGTAGCTAAAGCCCACTGATTGCTGGTATGAATTCGATAA
>CAKZYM010000509.1 GCA_937884685.1 uncultured Calothrix sp. | reverse complement strand
AAACCAAACTCAACATCAAAACGTTCTCTGTCCCAATCAAGACAGCGAATTGCAGTAGTTTCAGGAGCAATTTCTACAGTTTCAACTGTTAAACGTCCTGGGTCGGTTTTAGCTTGAGTTGACTGTGTGAGAAGAACCATTAGTTTTATCCAATCTAGATTTTATTTGCGGAGGTGTTATTACTTATTATCTTGACGTGAAATATTGAATTCGTAAAATGCCAATTTTTTAAGCCATTGATTAGCCAAACTTATGAATAGGCATTTAAGAAATAAGTTTGCATTAATATGCAGAAATCAATCCAGTAAGGATATGAATACAAGACTATAGTGAGAGCCGAAACTTGACCGTTTATGATAAATGAATTAGTTTTTTACAGGAATATATGAACAAAGATTTATCAGCAGAACAAGTAACTCTCAACACTGAAATCGCACGGAATGCAGTTAAGCAGTATAATTTCAATTCAGTAAAACTGGAATTTATTAAACATTTAGAAAATACAACTTTTAAATTATCTGCCGAACAAGGTAATTTTTTAGTTCGAGTATATTGTGGATTGCAAAATACTGTTCAAGATATAGAATCAGAAGCGAAAATTATTGAATATTTAATTAGCTGTAATTATTACACGTACCAAAAACCAATTTATAATAATTCAAATAACTTTGTTTCTATCGGTGAAGCTTCAGGAATTTCTAAACCTGTTTCAATACTTTCATGGATTGGTTCACCAATCGTTGGAAATAATGTTAACGATATAAGCTTGTTTGAGAAAATTGGTAAGTTAATTGCTCATATTCATAATGAATTAGCAGATTGGCAAAAACCTGTTGATTTCCATCGTCCAACATTTGATGCTGGTAATTTAATTGGAAAAAATGGGGCTTTTGGATATGCTAATTTGGCTTACAAATACTTTGATAGAGAAACTATAAGTTTGTTCTATTCAGTTTATCAACGTTTAATTGATTTTGAAGCTGTAGCTGTTAAGGGAAACAATTTCGGTATTATTCACGGTGATTTACATCTAAATAACGTTATCCTGCACCAAAATAATTTAGTTCCTATCGATTTTGATGATTCAGGTTATGGATATTATATTTACGATTTAGCAGTAATTTTAGCGAATTATTGGGTAATTCCAGAATATTCTGAAATTAGAACAAATTTAGTTAAAGGGTATAGAAGTATTGGGCAACTTTCGAGTGAAATCGAAAATCAACTTTCATAATTTATCGCCGCAAGATATTTTTTTATTGCACTTTATTTTGCAGGAAAATCTCAACATGAAGCAACTTTTAGGCAAACAGCATCGGAATATATACCGTCTTATATTGCGAAGTTAGAAAATATAATTTCTTTTATATAGGATTATCGAATCTGACTTTTACCCATTTTTTCTATAAGTGTCCCATTTTATCCTATTAATATTATTTTTGAGACCTGATTTTATCCTATAGCTACTTTATTTTATCCACGACACAATAACGAATATAAAGCTGTTGAATAAATTTTATTCGCATACAGCTTGATGTAAAAAGAGATGTTTAATTATCATGAAACGACTTCTAATCTCAACACTTTTGGCAACAGTTTTTGGTACTGCTGGTATGGCTGCGGTTCAAGCTAATTCCGTTAGCTCAGGACGTAGCAATGACTTAGATAAATACAGAGCGCTGTATAACTATACTATTACTGCGGGAAAAACAGCCTCAGACATTGTGGGTATGGGTATTGCAGGTACAAACGACCAAGTTTATGAATGGTACAAAGACGGAACAGTTTCTTCCGGACGTAGCAATGACTTAGACAGGTATAGACAACGCTATCGCTATAGTTTACCTACAGGAAAGACTCCTTCGGATATTGTAGGTATGGGTATTGCAGGTTCTAACGACCATGTTTATGTATGGTATAAAGACGGAACAGTCTCTTCAGGAACTAGCAGAGACTTGGACAAGTATAGAGCCCCTTATAACTACACTTTACCGTCTGGAAAATCATTCTCTGATATTGTCGGGATGGGAATAGCGGGTTCTAATGACCATGTTTATGCTTGGTACAAAGACGGAAAGGTTTCTTCGGGTACTAGCAGCAATTTGGATAAGTATAGAACTCCTTATAGCTATACTTTGCCTATTGGAACCCAAATAAATGACATTGTAGGTATGGGTATTGCAGGTTCCAATGACCACGTTTATACCTGGTTTAAAAATCCGTAATCGTAATACTGTAAACTGATTCGAGAATCAATCAACAATAGGACACTTGCAAAAACTCCTAAAGAGTAATGCAGTGTCCTTACTTTTGGCATACGGTTAAAGGATTTACTGAAGAAGAAGATTTGGATAGTATTAGTTGAAAAAAAGGAAAATCTTCAAATATTAACTCGGAGAATAATCACTTTTCGTCAAGTAGGAAAATATTACAAACGAGATGAGGAAGTACGTCATCAGCGATTGTACAAAAGCAGAAGTTTTACAAGCACTGCATCAAATTGATTTCCAAGTTAAGACTAAATGCAGTTATGGTGAGTTTAATATTCCGCCTAATTATACAGTATTTATTGCAATTAAATAAACATAATATGTCTATCGATACTTGCGTATTTATGGGAAGTTATGCTGATTCATATATTAAGAAATATCAACTAGCCTTTATTCAAAATTGCGTTTATCTTTGAAACTGGCTGTTTTTATCATTTATCATGAACGCAACAACATTTACACCCCAAGAAGTTCTCAAGCAACTAGAATGGCGTTATGCTGTTAAGGAATTTGACTCTAGTAAAAAGATTCCAGAAGACGTTTGGAAAGTGCTGGAACAAAGTTTGGTACTTTCACCTTCATCTTTTGGACTACAACCTTGGAAATTCTTCGTGGTTCGCAATCCTGAAATTCGTCAGCAATTGGTCGAACATTCCTGGGGACAAAAACAGGTGGTAGATGCTTCTCATTTAGTAGTTTTAGCTATTAAAGAAGATGTCAATGCACAAGATGTTGATACTTATGTTCAGCGGATGTCGGAAGTCCGAAATGTTCCTTTAGATAAGCTTGAAGGTCTTGCTAATATGGTCAAAGGTTTTCTACAAAGACCTGCTGATGTTTTTGATAAAGATGCATGGTCTGCTAAACAAGTTTACATTGCTTTGGGATTTTTGATGTTTACTACGGCAATGTTAGAAGTTGATACTTGTCCGATGGAAGGTATTAATCCTGCTAAATATGATGAGGTTTTGGGATTGAAAGAAAAGGGATATAGTACAGCAGTTGTTTGTCCGGTTGGATATCGATTACCTACTGATAAATATGCGAATATGGCGAAAGTTCGTTTTGAGACGGAAGATGTTGTGGAATATATAGATTAAGGGTTGATGTAGATAAAAGTTCTATTATTATTTAGCGGGGAAATACTCATCCCCGCTTACCTGAAAGAAGAAAAAAGTAAATTGCATTCGGGTAAAGATTTAGTGAAGCATTAGGAATTCTAAATAATGTCATGATTAAGCGCTGTATATATATTGTCGATATAGGTTTATGAGGTGTCAATCATGTCTCACAGAATGACGATTAGTCCTGTACTATCCAAAGTTGCAGGTTTAGGAGCATTTTTGAGTTTGGGATTGTTCCTAGCTGGTTTATTTATTAGTGACTTTAACGAAGATTTCGGCGAATTTCTGATTCTTTGTTCGCCAACTTTACCTTTATTACCAATGGTACTAGCCTTCCATCAACTGCATCGACCGCGCTTTCCCTATTGGAGTCATGCTATTCGAGTCATTGGAATAATTGGTGCTGCTTCTGTTTTAATAGGTTATGTCTTAGGCTTACTTAACCCGGCGAATTTTTCTCCTTATATAAGTGGATTTGTACTGTGTACTATCGGATGCATTGGATTATGGTTAATTCTGAATGGTTTGTTAGGATTGCAAGCTAGGGTAGTACCTCGGTTATTAGCAATGCTCAGTGTTATTGTTGGTGTAGCATGGTTAATTGGAATAGGTTCCACGGTAATAGGTTTATTCAATTCATTGCTTGTGCAATCTTTTATCGGATTTCTAGGAATTAATATTCTCGCTTTGGTTTTGGGCTACTTGCTGTGGACTATTTGGGCTGGATACTGGTTTTTAACTAACCGTGC
>CAKZYM010000508.1 GCA_937884685.1 uncultured Calothrix sp. | reverse complement strand
TAATACTTGCATCATCGTCAAAGCTCTTAGCGATAAAGAATGTAAGCCATTTGAGTAATCTTAGGATTCGGTAAGAGACTTCCAATAAATATAGGCTTTTCATTTAGGTGTAATACACCGCTGATTTACCTCACCCCCATCCCCTCTCTTTATTAAGTAGAGGGGGTGTACTCTATTTAATTCGCTGTAAAATATCCAACCGACAGTAGTTACAGGTTTTGGATTGTGGATTTTAGATTTTGGATTTTAGATTAAAGAGTTAGGAGTTAATAATTACCAATTATCAAATATGGCGTTTCTCAATAAGCGTGAATTACAGCTTTCTTTATCTCCCCTCTCCTTGACAAGGCTACGGTGTACACAGAAGTCTTAAAATCCTATCTGGAAGCGGCTTTCAAGTTCAGATAAAAATCGCTGAAAACCTGTCATTGCGAGCGAAGCGAAGCAATCGCAAGGTGTTGAGATTGCTTCGTCGTTCCTCCTCGCAATGACGATTTAAGGGGGTTAAAATCCCTGAAACGTATGTGGGGAGTACTTGTGTGTACACGGTAGCCTTGACAAGGAGAGGGTTGGGGTGAGGTTAATTAATGTTTTTAGTGAGGATTTAAATCAACCCCGTCTCAAAAACCTCACTGTCAAATCCTCCCGTTCTACATCTCTCTCGGTATAACGAACTCTATCAATTCTTCTCCCTTGACCTTGATTATCGTACAAACTAATCACCCCACCACGATTTGATAACATCACTGGGCTTAAAGGCTGTATTCTCACTGCTTCTCCTGGTTTCAATATCCGCTGTTCTTCCTTCAAAACTGAATTTAGCTGTAATGGTTCATGCTTGGTATCCGACAATCTCCAATCTTCTAAATTCACTGGTTTTGAGGAAAGATTTATTAAAGAAACCCATTCAAATTCTCTTTCATCCCCTGAAGGATTCACCATCGCAGCAGCAATAAAAATCGCAGCGTTATCTACAGCAACTGAATCTCTGGTTTCATCTTTGGAAATCATTTCAGCAGGTGCATCAACTTCAATCCGTTCGGGAAATTTTTCGATATGAAGTTTTTCTTGTTTTTCAGGATTTTCGTTGAATAACAAAGGATTTTTTTCGTAAATCTCATCGTCAAATTCCAAACCCGTTAATTTTTCAATTTCAGTAACTGTGACCTGATAAGTTTGGAAATTAAACAATTTATTACCTTCTTTGTCCTGTAAAGCTTCTTCATCCTGGAACATCAGAAAAGCTCGGACATCAAGTTCGTTATTATCTTTGTTTACAAAGCAAACAACTTTAAAGAAAGCTGAAGGAATCAATGCAGGTTCTCTTCCCTGTGGAGAAATAGTCCGAGGAAAGTCTCCATAAACTGGCCCGGTGAAAACGGTGATTTTACCGTTGCTATCTAGTTTGAGGTCAAATACCCAATTCTCTAAAGCTAACCATTCATCTTGATTAAAATTCTCGTGCTGTAGAGCTGCATTGGGATAATAAAAGGTATCGTCGGAAGCTCGTTTTGCTTCCCTTTCTGTTTTTCCCCAAGCTAAACTACCTCGTCTCGCTAAATGTCCTCTATCCCAAGGATTGTTGCGATAGTAGTCGTTATCAAGTTGAAAATCCGCACCGATACGAGTATCAATATCCCAGCCCCGTTTCCTTTTGACCTTTTTAATCAAATTCTGGTCGATATTTGCACAAGTGACAATAGTCGAACGTCGAGCGCGATTGGTGATGATGGAATAGTTAATATAGTTAGCAAAAATATCATCTTCTAACAAAGAACTGCGGAGTACATCACCTGCTAACGATGGAGCAAAGCTTGGTACGGGAAGATTAATCCCATTCCCTAAAAAATCGGGATTGTAGCCTGCCATAATACTACCCTGATAAATTTCACTCACAGTATGAATTAGAACTTGTAGCTTTTCAACTATTAAGGTTCGTAGTTGCGCTTTAGCGCCAAATATGTGTGGTGCTAAAGCGCAACTAAAAAATAATTTTCATCACTTCGGAATTTACGCAGGTAAACTTATAAAAATTCCTAATTTATAAATATCTAATAAAAAAATCTATAATTTCCTTTCAAACAGCTTTTTTATGTAAATAAAAAGTTCAATAAATTCAACTAGAACTATATCGAGTAAATCGTATAAATAATATTGATTTAATGATTAAAAATAAGTATTTACTCTGAAAACATAAAATATTTAATTTGCTCAAAACTGTTGTATTTTCTTAAAATTAAGCCGTTAATCCAGTTAAATATATAAAAACACCATTTTGATTGCGATGATTAGCTAGTAACCGATACTGGTAATTAATTATAAATTTACGAACAATCAACTACTGACAAACACCCAAGGTGTAGAAGTAAACTAGTAAGATTAATGTTCGTTTTTGTATAAAATCCCTTTATGTCTTTTCAAATAGAACGCGGCTTGTTTAAGTATGATTTTATAGATTACCACGCAGTCTTGTGCCTTCGAGTGGATGGAGATGCAAAAGAAATCCGCAAGCGCTACCTTCAAATTGCGCGTCGGTTGCATCCCGATAGCTGTGCTGCTGCGAGTGATGAAGAAAAATTATTGGCTAGTCAATTGCTTTCAAAGTTGGTTAATCCAGCTTACGAAAATCTTTCTCAAGATAAGAGTCGTGCAGAACATACTGCTGTTTTAATCCAAATGGGGAAGCGTTTGGCTCAAGATTCTGCTTCTGTGGAATTAACTACCGATAATGCCAAACAGTTAGCTAGTACCCCAAATTTTGACAGCGCTTATAAAAATGCTATATCCCAAGTAGCTAAAATTCAATATAAATCTTTATCGCAAGTTGTAGAAGCTATCGCTCAAATTAGCGAGTTGAATTTAGTTTATTTGATGCGGAGTGCGGGTAAATCTTTGAAATCAGCATCCTCAAATCCCGCGACATCTGGCTCTAATTCTGCTAATTCTAATAATAATTCTGCAACAAATAATTCAGCACCACCTCAACCCAAGGAAGACCCAGTTTTTGCAGGTTACATGCGTCGTGCTCAAGAATTAATTGCTAAGAATCAACTCTCACAAGCTCGGGTTGAATTGCAGGATGCTATCAAAATGAAGCCAAATAGCAACGAGTGTCACAGCATGATTGGAGTCGTCTACATGAAGCAAAATCAAGTGAAAATGGCGAAAATTCACTTTGACCGTGCTTTACAAATAGACCCCAAAGACCAAACAGCATTGGAAGGGAAAACTAAAATTGATAAGATTTTAAAGAAAACTGCACCTAGTAGCGGTAAAAAGAGTACTGTAAGTGCTGCTGCGAGTAAATCTTCAAAGTCTGAAAGTGGCGGTTTATTTGGTGGATTGTTCGGTGGGAAGAAAAAATAATGGTGTATCAACCTCCAGCGGGAGCCAGGGATTTATTACCTTTAGATGTTGCTCAAAAGCGCTGGATTGAAGACAAATTAGAACAGGTATTTCAAGGTTGGGGTTATCACAGGATTATTACCTCAACTTTAGAACGTATTGACACGCTGATGGCAAGAGGTGCAATTGACCGCTCGACGGTGATTCAACTGCAAAATATCCAAGACGAAGAATTGGGATTGCGGCCAGAATTGACAGCTTCTATAGCTCGTGCGGCTGTAACCCGTATGGCTGGTGCTAATTACCCGCAACGGTTATATTACAATGCCAACGTCTTCGGTCGAAATGCGGAATTTAAACACAACCGTCAGCAAGAATTTTATCAAGCTGGAGTGGAACTGCTCGGTGGTGGTGGTTTAGTAGCAGATGCAGAAGTATTGCTATTGGTAGCCGCTTGTTTGCAATCGCTCCAGCTACAGAATTGGCATTTAGTTGTTGGTGAAGCCGAAATCACTCAATCTTTACTCAAAGCCTTCCCCAAAGATTTACAACATAAAATCCGCAGCGCCATCGTTAACTTGGATAGAGTAGCTCTAGATACTATGAATCTAAGTAAAGAACTTCGCGATCGCGCACAAGTAATGTTGGATTTACGAGGGAATAGCGCTGATGTTTTACAGAAAATTAGTAGTTTAAATCTAGACCCCAAACAGCAAGAAGCAGTTAGCAATCTCAAAGCCTTAGTAGAGTTGATAAAATCCCAGGGTAACTTTTCCCTAATCCTAGACCTCAGCCTAATTCAAAGCTTTGACTACTATACCGGATTCGTATTTGAAGTAATCAGCGATATCGATAACCAAGCCCGAGTCATAGGTCGCGGCGGACGTTACGACAAACTCTTAGGACTATATCATCCCCAAGGAAAAGACATACCCGGAACCGGTTTCGCCTTATTTATAGAAGATTTATACCACGTACTATCAACATCTGGGCAATTACCGCAACCAAAATTAGCCAGCGACTGGTTAGTAGTACCCGAAAACAGTAGCGCTAGCGCAGCAGCTTTCGCTTATGCAGAAAAACTTCGCTCCTCCACTCATTTAGTGAGAGTAGAAATGGAACTGAGTGGAAGAGATACAGCTTCTATTCAAGAATATGCAAGCGACAAAGGAATCGCTCAAATTGCTTGGATAAAAGCCGACGGTTCCAAACAAGTTGAATCAGTGAACAGTTAGCAGTGAACTGTGAACAGTGAACATCTGAAGATTTACAATGATGGTGATTGACCACAAATCATCGAACTGTAGTAACTGGTAACTGATAACTGTTAACTGTTCGCTGTTCACTGAAAAGAGAGGGGAAACATGGCACACACGATTGTTACTGATGTTTGTGAAGGAGTTGCAGATTGCGTGGATGCTTGTCCCGTAGCTTGTATCCATCCCGGACCGGGAAAAAATGTCAAAGGAACCGATTGGTATTGGATAGATTTTGCAACCTGCATCGACTGCGGAATTTGCATCCAAGTTTGTCCCGTACAGGATGCAATTGTTCCAGAAGAACAGCCAGAATTACAGAAAACACCGCAGTAGGGAGCAGAGGGAGCAGAGGGAGCAGAGGGGGAAGAGGGAGCAGAGGG
>CAKZYM010000507.1 GCA_937884685.1 uncultured Calothrix sp. | reverse complement strand
TGGGACAAACCACATTCACAGTCACAGGCGTGTATTGTTATATTATTAACTTTTCGGGCAACATACCTCAGAATTTGCACTTAGAACCATAAGTTCAAATTGACGAAATTATTTATTCTCCTGCTTTAATTGTGTATGACCTAATAAATAATTTTCATCTGCAAAATAACCTCTAAGAAGACTTTGTTGCTTTTTGTCTTGCGGTTCGTAATTATATATAACTCCACAAACAGCAGCCAATATTATCCAAAAAAGTGTATTCAGACGAAAATCGAAAATAGTAACATCTACTAAATTGAATATTATCCAGGTAGTAAAAGTTAGCAGATAGCTCAAAAGTAGTAATTTATCTTCATTGCTGTATACAAACTTGGAATTTTGCATTAATCTAACACCTGCAACGAATAACCATCCTAATAATCCAAAAAATAATATTGTTGCGGGTAGACCAGTTTCAGCAGATAACATCAAGAATAAGTTGTGGGGATGACCCATCCAATAGTTTGTTTGAGCTTCAAATATAAGAGAAAAATTTCTTAAACCCCAACCAGTCCAGGGACGTTGTACTGTTAAAGACCAAGCTAATTCCCATTGACTTTTACGATGAGTTACTTCTGGTACACCAGAATAAACTTGATTGTGAAGACGTATCCAAAAGAACTGAGGAATAATCGAACGAAACCACTGTGAGATTGGTAAAGGGGCACGTGCAGCCATCAAAACGCTAGTTGCAAAAGCAGTCAATGCAGCTATTGTATTGTACCATCCTAGGTAAATAGCGTAAGCAACACACACAAAAATAGCATTACCCCACCCGTTTCGCGAATGAGTCAGAACCAATGTTGTAAAATCGCCGATTATTATAAGCGTTAATAAGATGAAATGATTTGGAAGAGAAGGAAAAGTAGATTCTATTTTGTTTACTTTGAGCTTAATCTGATTGATTGTTCGCCAGTTTTCTACCCACAAACCTAACCCTAAAGTGAAAACTAATATTAGATAAGCAGCTAACAGGTTAGAGTTCATCATTACTGAACCCATACGATTTACTGGATTTATTCCTTGTTTTAATTCCCAACCGAGTATGATTTCCCAAGGTAGCGAAGTACTCCAGCCTAAATACATGTGTCCTATACCAATAATAATTACTGGGATGGAACCTATTACCAAAATCCAAGATAATTGCCGTAACTGGGTTTTGGTTTGGATCAAAGCACTAAAACCAGCAAAAATAAAAAAGAAAGGTACAAAATTAAATAAGCCAAGCAGTGCAGCTATTTTGTTATCTGCCAAAAAAGCTGTCCCAATCAGCAATAAACTTAATAAAATAAATCCCCAGTTTAATGGGCGATTTATGATTTTACGATATTCTACTCGATAGGTTGCTACTATAGCGATAATAAAACCGAGGGCACCTACAGAAGGAATTAAGGGAAAAATTAATAGCCCTAATTGCGTCAAATGCCAAGAGAATTGCAACTTTGGGTTAGAATGCGGCTTCCACAAAAAGTTGATTTTTGTCATTTATCAGTAGCAGTAATAGTTGGCTACAAAACAAATTAGGTCGTAGCATTGCTTTATAAAAACTGATAAATAACCAGGTATTCAAGTTAACTTTTAACAAAAAAATTATTTCTATTTTGTTTTAATCAGTTAAAAATAATATTGTACTTAAAACTACTTTTAAATCATTTATTTATAATATTTCTCAGAAAAATAATGATTATAAACACTAAACAATCTGTATCTGGTATCTTGGGTTTATGTATTGGAGATGCATTAGGAGTACCTGTAGAATTCACAAGTCGAGCTGAAAGAGCTAAATCCCCAGTAACATCAATGCTAGGCTACGGAACTTGGGATGTACCTGCTGGAACTTGGTCTGATGACAGTTCTTTAACTTTTTGTTTGGCTGAGTCTCTTTGCAAAGGATTTTCGCTCGATGATATTGCAAATTCTTTTTACTCCTGGTATCACAAAGGTGTTTGGACAGCTACAGGAGAAGTTTTTGATATTGGTAATACGACGTTTTTAGCGATTGCTGATTTCAAGCGTGGTGTGCCACCTTTAAAAGCTGGAGGAACAAGCGAAAACAGCAACGGTAACGGTTCTTTGATGAGAATTTTACCAATGGCTTACTGTTATCAAAAATTGGATTTTCCAGAACTTATTACTCGCACTCATCAAGTTTCTTGCATTACTCACGCGCATATCAGGTCGCAAATGGCTTGTGGGATTTATACAAGTATTGCAATTTCTTTGTTGGAAGGGAAAAAATTACAAGCAGCTTACGAAAAGGGATTAGAAAGAATAAAACCAATTTATTCCCAGCCTGAATATAGTGTTGAAATATCGCACTTTAATAAAATCTTTAGCGGTCAAATTGGTAAATTATCTATAGATGAAATTCAATCTGGTGGTTATGTAATACATACACTTGAAGCGTCTTTGTGGTGTTTGTTAAACAGTTCATCTTATTCCGAAGCAGTATTAAAAGCAGTGAATTTAGGAGGAGATACCGATACAACAGCTGCTGTTACTGGTGGTTTAGCTGGAATTTATTACGGTATAGAAAATATTCCCAAACAGTGGATTGAGCAAATTGCTCGCAAGCAAGACATTATAGATTTAGCTGCTCGTTTTGATAAAGCGGTTTCGAGTTAGGAGTTAGGAGTTTAGAAGTTATAAGCTATTGCTGGTGCGTTGCGTTCCACGACAACACACCCTACTGTTCACTGTTAACTGCTCACTGTTCACTGTTAACTGACCTGCTGTGCAATCCACTGTAGATAAGGTTGATGACCTTTCAGAATAGGTAAAGCAATAATCTCGGGTACTTCGTAGGAATGAAGTTCGAGTATTTTTGCTTCTAAAGTTGGAAATCTAGTTAAATCGGTTTTAATAAAAAGTTGCCATTCTTGGTCTTTGTTGACTTTACCTTGCCAAGTGTAAATTGAGTTTATGGGAGAGAAACTAACACAAGCTGCAAGTTTGACCTCCACTAAAACATTAGCAATTTTTTCTGCTTCTTCTTGGGAAGCAGTTGTAACCATTACTATACCGTAGTCGGTATTATCCATGAAGTTAGAAAAAAGTAGATGGACACCAGTGAAAATAATTCGTAGTCGATAGTGCTAATTACAAATTAACAATATCGCTATGGCAAGGAAAAATCCCTAATACGGAATTTTGCTTTTTCCCAATCTAAAGAGTGACAGTTAATCAAACGGAAGATAATGAATATACTTGTCCATCAATTAACAATCTGGTGATACCTTTGGCTTGTAATTGATAACGAGCTTTGTGTAAAACCTTGCTGTCAGGTACTTTGATAACGCGATCGCGTTTTGAGGAAAAGCGTTTTGCGACTCGATGGTTATCGAAGACGGGTAAAGTTGTTTCCTGAGTTTCTGGGCTGGGAATTTGTCCCAAGTCGCTAAATTCCCTGAGCGGACGAGTAATTAGCTCTGCGGCTCTATCGATGACTATATAGCAGGTTCTAGGCAAAGGAGCAGCGGATAGGGGTAGAACTCGAACTGAGGGTTCATTAGACCTAGTTCTGGGGATAAAACGAGTGGGTGGCTCGAAATCGTCATCGTCATCATCATCAAAATCATCATCTTCGAGTAAATCGTCTAAATCTTCCAAGTCATCGGAATCATCGATTTCCTCACCAAACATTTCCGCTATGACTTTGGCTTCAGTGCGGTCATTATCTAATAGCGGACTGGGAATACTTTTAAGTTGAGGAGGGCTAGGAATACTTTTTACAACATTTTGCTTTTCTTCCAATAGTTCCAATTGTTCGGCTACTGGGAAAGGCTTTTGAGAAGGAACTGAAGCTGGTGCAGAAGAACGTCGTTTTACCCTTCTAGGTGCTTCGGTTGTCTTAGTAACCTTCCTAAGTATAGGTTGCTGCTTATTGACGACAACTTTTTCTTCATCTGGTTCTTTCTCTTCGTCCAGTTCTTTTTCTTCTTTTTCCTCAACAGCTATTTCTTTAACCTCGGGCTTGGAAATATCCTCCTGTTCGCTCTCTGAATTATCATCCTCAAAAGTGGGAATATTCTCATAGCTGACTTGTGCCCTACCTTCAGGGGTTCTAGCAGCACGCTTTAAAGAAACTAAGTATTCATACTCGTCTTCGGGCAAAGTACTTTTGAGTAAGCGACTAATAGTAGAATTGCTTACACCATAGCGCTCTGCCAGAGTAGAAGTAGTTTCGGCGCTTTCTCGGTACAACTTGAGAATTTCTTTTTTGTCAGATTCTGTTAGTTTTCTCACGATAAATGTAGACCCCCAACGTTGTTTTTTCTAAGTTCGTTTACGTCCGCGCTCTCGTCGCGAACGTTTTGATGAAGCTTCAAACTCTAGAGCTGCGCCCATCCCGAATAAAACTCCACTCAACACCCAACCTACCTCTAATAGACCTCCACTTTCATAAAAAGCAAATTTAGTCTCGGCCCATTTAGCCCATATATCTGCAATGTAAAGCGAAAACGTTGCGACTGCAATCATTTGCCAAGGCAAAGAAGCTCGTCCACCCCAGAAAGCAAGTAGCAAACTAGTCGCAATAATTAATAGTAATACGTCGCTGACTACGTAAAACCAATTTAAAAATGTGCCAGCTTGTTCTTTCCATCCAGAGACGACTTCTGTCGCAGCTGCCGTTGCTGTTGGATCTGGCTGACTAATTAGCCATGCCAACGCGCTACCAAAGGCAGCAATCGCTAATACGATTATCCACTGCCAAGCTTCTAAATTGATTCTTCTCGAAGCTACTGCTAATATCATACCGATGCCAACAAACAAATAAGTTACTACAAAAAAGATATCGGCAACAGAGGGAGTTGGGTCTTGTTGTAAAATAATTTCTATATAGCCAAAAACAATCCCTCCCAAACAATAAGACAGCATACCTATACCAAATAGCAGCCAAACATTTCTGCCGCTGACAATTTGGCGACTGCGCCAATTTCTTAA
>CAKZYM010000506.1 GCA_937884685.1 uncultured Calothrix sp. | reverse complement strand
GCGGCTGTAACTTCCAATAAGCCCGGTTTTCAACCGATTCTTATTAATGGCAGACCGATAAAATCGATTAACAATCGCTATAACAAAAATATCAGTAAGTTACGTAGTATCAACAAAAAATTACATAGTTTGGATTGGTCGAATCGAATGTCAATGATGACTCGTAGAAGAAATCATCAAATTGATTCTTACCTTCATAGAGCATCAAGATTACTAATAAGAACTCTCTTATCTGAGGGTATTAATACTTTAGTAATTGGTTTGAATCCAGACTGGAAACGCTCAGTTAAAATGGGAAAAGTAAACAATCAAAAATTTGTTTCCTTGCCTCATAAAAAATTTGTTGATATGTTGACTTACAAGGGATTTTTAGCAGGAATAAAGATCTGCACTCGCTCAGAATCTTACACTTCTAAAGCAAGTTTTTTAGAGCTAGATGATATTCCGGAACTAGGAAATAAACCTTCTTGCTGGAAACCAAGTGGTACAAGAATCAAGCGTGGTCTGTATCGTTCCAAATCTGGTTTAATAAATGCCGATGTTAATGCTTCTTATAACATCTTAAGAAAGGAATTCCCCGATGCTTTTAGCCAAGGGATTAAGGGTTGCGTAGTTCAACCAAGGTTAGTTAACGTACCTGGATACAAGCATAAACCGCGATTTTGTTGGATTGCTTGCGAGTCATTACAGGGTGCGTGATACTAACTCAAACTAAGTAGATAGTCTATATCTGTATATATATGACTATGCGAAAGGCAACTATACCATTTGGTATTTCGCTCTCCATTTCAAAGAGAATTGCAGCAAAACTGTCATCAGGGATAAACTGATTCTCAAAAGCTGTTTCGAGAAGTACCTCTACAAAGCGCATGAAAGTATAACGTAAAACATAGCACTAATGAAAGTGAATTATTTCAAATTACCAAATTTCGCTTAAATCCAAAACAAATCCTGGTAAAACATCTTCTCCAGAAAGAGTTTGTGGAGATTGAAGAATTTCGACTTCTTGATTAGGACGATAAATTTCAATCTGAAGAAGCTTACGATTAATTAACCAACCTAAAGAAGCGCCATTTTCCATATATTCTTTCATTTTGGCTCTTGTGTTTTCAATGGTGTCGCTTGGGGACATTAATTCAACAACAAAATCAGGACATAAAGGAGCAAATTTTTCTTTCTCCTTTTCAGTTAAGGCATCCCAGCGTTCCATTTTTACCCAAGATGCATCAGGAGAGCGGTTTGCACCATTAGGAAGTATAAAACCACCGGAGGAATCGAAGGTTTTTCCGAGTTTATATTGACGGTTCCAGCCTCGGAGTTGATAGTTTAAATCGGAATTCCTATCGCTGGTGATGCTTCCTGTAGGTGGCATAATAATTAATTCTCCTGAAGCAGTGCGCTCGAATCTTAAATCCGGGTTATTTTGGCAAAGCTGGAAAAATTGCTCGTCAGTTAGATTGATATTACCAATATCTAATTCAAGGATTGAAGGTAAATTAATTGTGAGGGGATTCATGATATTAGTCAAAATAGCAGTAATATATTTATTCTAATTTTCTTCTCAATTAATGTAATTTTACTTTTATTTTAAAGATGAATCATGCTCTCACCACAGTAATAGAACGTCACCCTTCTGTAGTTTTAACTTGAGTTGATAAACGTTCTTCAATTGAAGGAGCTTTGCTTCTTCGGTCAAAAATTATTAACCAACCAAAATTTTCTCCCAATCGGGCTAAGTAAGATTCTAATTGCTCAAGACCATCTTCTAATGGATCACCCTTCTTATCTCGCCAAACTTTCAATTCTATCCCCAGCGTTACCTTTCCATACCTCAAACATAAATCCATTCTGTCACTTCCAATTGCATATTCGCGTTCTAAGCTTCCACCACCATTAACAACGCGATGTAAAAATGCCATAAGTACTAAATGAGGCGCAATTTCATGGTAAACAGCACTACCAAGTAATGGTTCACCGTGTTGTCTCCAGAACCTTAAAAACGCTTGCAGTAAAGCATCAGTATTTAATTCTCCACTTTTGGTTAACCAACTCGGGCTAATTCGGGGTAAACTGTCTTGAGTTCCTTGTGCTAACGCTCGGGGAATAACCTCACGGTAAATCGGATTTGCAATCGTTAGTCCTCCCGCTGGGTCGCGTCGCAACAGCCCTAAATCAATCAAATATTGTCGGTCGTCAG
>CAKZYM010000505.1 GCA_937884685.1 uncultured Calothrix sp. | reverse complement strand
TATTATTTAATCAATTACTAGAAACCCGGTATCTTGAAGATACCGGGTTTCTATAGTAGTTTCCAGTTGAATAGAATACACCCCTCTCCTTGATAAGGAGAGCAGTGCGTTGCGCGGGTTCCCCGCGTTGTAGCAACTGCGGAAGAGGGGATGGGGGTGAGGTCTACCAAGGTGTATTGCACTCAAATGAAAAGCGCTATATTATCACTATCTCCTATTCCCAACTTTCTATTTATTTTTCACCTGATTTTTGGCTTGTTCTAAAGCAATTTCTTTCATAGCTTGATATGTATTAACATTCGCGGTTCCTTCAATTGCTTTCACCGCTAAATCCTGAACTTGTTTCAATGCTGACTCAAGCTGTTTAGAAAGAGTTGTAATTCTTTCCTCTTGACTATTAATAGTTTGTTCTAAAGACTGTACTTTTTGTTCGTAGGAAGCTTTATCTCCTTCTACTTCTTTTGCGAATAAATTAGCTTTGACTTTAGCCTGATACTCTGCAATACCTTTTCCTTTTTCAGTAGCTTTTTTGATAGCAGCTTCTTTCTGTTGCGAAAAAGCTTCTACTTTAGCTTCTAATTCTGCAAATTCTTTCTCTTTATCTGAAATTGTTGTTTCTCGTTCGTTCCACTGCTTCTCAGTTTCTTGCTGAAATTCATCTAGAGCGCGATACAATTCTTTCTGCTGCTGTTCGTATTCATCTACTTCTAAATTACGTTCTCGCTCTAAATCATATTTATATGTAGAAACATCTCGCTGACGATTTTTGTTTAAGTTTTCGTTACGCTCTTTAATGTTACGTTGATATTCTTCTTGTTCTTTTCTCCAAGCTTCTCTTAACTCTTGAATTTCTTGATTTAATGTTTCGGAAACTTGGCTAAATTCTTCTTGATAAGCTGAATTATTTTCTTCGTAACTTGCAATCAAATTATCTAAAGTTTCTTCAGCAACTTCTAAATCATGCAGTTGCTTTAATTGCTCTAACTGTTCTTCAACAATTTGCTTGATTTCAGCTAATCTAGATGCTTTCGTAGTTAGCTGTTCTGATAATTCATTCGCAGCACTACCAAAACCCAATTGTATTTTTGCTAAACTTTCAATAGTAAAATTCATTTTTTGCTGCACCTTAGAGTACTGACTAACAGGTGCTTTTTCAGCCCTTTTAAAATTATCTGCTTTAACCGAATTTCCAGCTTTAATAAGTTGGTCAACTTGCTTCTTCAATTCTAATCTTTCCTTAGCTAATTCATCGTAAGCTTCTAGAATTTCATTTTTAGTATTTCTTTGATTAATTTTATTCGCAGGCATAATAATACTCCAAAAGTTTCAAAAAAATAATTTTCGTAATCTAAATCTTGATTAATGCTGATTGTGGGTAAAAGTAAATTTCCTACTTCCTACTTCCTACTTCCTACTTCCTATTTACTAGAATTCCCAAAAGCTCTCATGGACAAATCTTGTGCTTGCTTCAAAGTTTCTTGTAGCTGATTAGAGATACTTTCAATCTGCTCTTTCTGTCTTTCAATAGTCTGCTCTAAAGAAGTGATTTTTAATTCATAACTCTGCTTACTACCTTCCCACTCTTTCTCAAATAAATCAGCTTCAACTTTAGCTCTTTGAGAAGTATTTTTTATCGCATCTTCTTTTGCTTTTTTATATGCTGCATCTAACTCAGTTGGAAAAGATGCTACTTTTTTCTGATATTCTTCTAATAAAGGTTGATGCTGCTGGTTAATTCTCTCTCTTTCTACCCAATCTTTTTCTTTTTCACGAGTCGCTAGCTGTAAATCTCTTTCCAATTGACGCTTTGTCTCTTGGTAGCTGTCTTCGTTGATTTTACGGGAATTTTCTAACTTATACTGATATTCTTCCGCTTCTTTTTCGCGATTTTTTGTTAATGATTCGCTGTATTCCTGTTCGGATGAGTCAAATTGATTTTGCTCTTTTTCCCACTCTTTGAGAATCTGCTGCTTCTGCTTTTCTAATGCATCTTTTTTCTGATTAATATCTGCTTCTATTTTACTCAAATTCTCTTGATGCTCTTGAGTTAAAACATCTAAAGTATCCGCAACAATTCTAATTTTTTGCAATTCCTGTAAATATTGAGTTTCAACCTCAATAGCACGGTTCAACTCGTCTAATTTCGAGTTTTCTGTAGCTAGCTTCTCCGATAGCTCGTTAACGATAGTACCAAACTCTAACTGTAAATCCGCTAAACCCTTGACAATTCCATCAACCGTATAAGCTGATGCTGCTGCTGATATTTCTTTATCTTTTTCTTTTTCTGCTTCCTCCTGTTTGGTCGCAATTTTTGAATCTAACTTTTGCTTTTCTGCAAGAATTTGCTCAAATGCTTGCATCAATTGTTGCTTACTGTCCTTAGCTGCAACTGTATTCACCCTTCAATTCCTCCGTCAGTATGTTTGATGATTTTCGGTTAATGAACATCACAAAGACATACTCCTTGCTGTTCATTAGAGTAGCCTTTTTGACATATGTATTAGCGCAGTGGAAACACTGAAATAGTTTCTTTACGCACAACTCTGTCAGAAATAGTTATTCAAAGTACTTGATAATTTACCTTGGTACTTATGTACTATAATTAATAGTACTGGAATAAAAATACTTTTGTCAAGCACTAATTAGATTTTGTTGAAACAATCAAAAAAGTCTTTCTAGCCACTAGTCAATGTCGTTGCTTTTGCGGTAGTGTTTTATAATGAAGTGGATGCTGTTACATATGTTACATTTATCATTCTATTTTGATAAATTTTATAACCATTAAAATGTAAACGTAAATATACTCATAACACACCGCTAATCAGCTACAAGTAAAATCCCCGTATTTTGTAAGTCAATGTATACCAACGAATCCACTAAGTATGCTCATGCGGCTGACATCGGACAAAAAAGTCGTGTTTTGGTAGTAGAGGATGAAGAATTAATTAGGGAAATGCTGGTTTTAGCTTTGGAAGGAGAAGGTTATGACGTGGAAACAGCAACTGACGGACGCTTAGCCGTAGAACAACTCCAAAGTTTTGACGCAAATAAGAATGAGACTATTTTCGATTTAGTCATTTTAGATTTAATGCTGCCTCAGATTAATGGATTAGATATTTGTCGCTTGGTGCGTCATCAAGGGAACCCAGTCCCGATTTTAATGTTGAGCGCTAAAGGTAGCGAAACTGACCGCGTTCTGGGTCTGGAAGTAGGAGCAGATGACTACCTAAGTAAACCTTTCAGCATGAGAGAGTTGGTCGCACGCTGTCGCGCTCTGTTGCGCCGTCAGCGGTTAATTACGACTGCAGAACCTCCCGTTTTAAATTACAAGGAAATTACTTTATATCCTCAAGAATGCCGGGTGTTGGTTCGTGGAGAGGAAGTAAATTTATCTCCGAAAGAATTCCGCTTGCTGGAATTGTTTATGAGCTATACCCGTCGCGTATGGTCGCGAGAACAGTTGCTTGACCAGGTGTGGGGTCCAGATTTTGTCGGAGATAGCAAAACTGTAGACGTTCATATCCGCTGGTTAAGAGAAAAATTAGAGCAAGAACCTTCCCGTCCAGAATATATTGTTACGGTTAGAGGTTTCGGGTATCGCTTTGGATAATAATTAGTTATCATTGTCATCTGTCCCACAACAACTTACGAATTGTGATGCTGTTATTGGGAATTTTTATCGGTCTAGGGGTAAGCATCTGCTTATGGCTCTGGTATTCAATACAGTTCCACCGCTATTTCGGGCGTTTTGACTATTCCAAAAGAAAGTCGTTCGCTTTAGGATGGCGGTACAAGTTTTCCAGATTGAAGGAACGACAGCAGTGCTTGGAACAACAGCTGTTTTCACTGCAAAATTTGTTGGAAAATGCACCTTTAGGATATTTACAAGTTGATGAAGAAAATCAACTACTTTGGTGCAACCAAGAAGCTTGTCAAATGCTGTCGTTAGAAAAATGGCAACCAGGACAAGTACGCTTGCTATTAGAGGTAGTACGTTCTTACGAACTCGACCGTTTAGTTGAAAAAACTCGCGACCATAATTCTTCACAACAGAAGGAGTGGGTGTTTCACCCCTCTTGTGAGAACGCGGAAGCCATGTTAGAACAAAAGTCTGTAGTCCTGCGAGCTACCGGATTGCCCTTGCCTCAAGGTCAGGTAGGAGTATTTCTGGAAAATCGCCAGCAGCTATTGGAAATTAGCCAAGCACGAGATAGAGCTTTTTCAGACCTCGCCCACGAACTCAGAACCCCACTAACTTCAATGCGTTTAGTTGTGGAAACTTTACAAGACCGTGTGGATTCTCCAATTGCACGCTGGGTTAATCTTCTTCTCAAAGAAGTTGACCGACTAATTGACTTAGTACAAAGCTGGTTGGATTTGACCCGACTTGAATCTAATCCTGCAACTCATTTGAAATGTCAGCCTTTAGAAATAAAAAATTTAATAGATTCGGTTTGGGAGAGCTTAGAACCCATAGCACAGCGCCAAAAAGTTCAGTTAGCTTTCACGGATACTGATAATGCTTGGATAAATGCTGATAAATCCCGGCTTCATCAAGTATTCTTCAACTTGATTCATAACAGTATTAAATACAGTCCTCCTAACGGAGTTGTCCGGGTCGAAGCTAATGTTAATATACCTTTAGAAGATAAAAATCAAATCGAGCCTGAAAGTTCCCTATTACTCGAAATAAATATTATAGATTCAGGCGTAGGCTTTGCTCAAGAGGATTTACCCCACATATTTCAGAGATTTTACCGAGGGGATAAAGCACGCTCTCGCTCTATAAAAGGAGAGGGAGATTCAACTTTAGATGGAAGCGGCTTAGGGCTGGCTATCGTTCATCAGATTTTAACCGCTCATGGGGGAACTATTAAAGCTATGAATCATCCACAAACAGGTGGTGCATGGCTACAAATTCATCTTCCCCAAGTTATGGCAAAATCCGTAGTTCAAGATTATATTTAAGAAAATCACTTCATGTTTGAGATTACAAGCGTGAAAGCTATCGTAAATCGTCCTCATTTTATAAAACCTAAACTAGCACGCGACATCAGGCGGCTAGAAAGGGATATTTTAAGAATGGGTGCTTTGGTGGAACAATCTTTCCGTCTTTCGCACCAAGCTTTAATTGCTCGCGATTTATCAATAGTTAAGCAGTTACCTTTATTAGAAGAAAAAATAGACAGATTCTATAAGCAAATCGAATTAGAATGTACGTCGATTATGATTGTGCATTCGCCAAACGAGCAAGATTTGCGCTGTATTAGTGCTTTTATGCAGCTAGTGCGCGATTTAGAGCGTATTGGTGATTATGCTGAAGATTTAAGCGAAATAGCAGTAAAACTATTTCCTTACGAAGCGCATCCGTGCATCCCAGAAATTGCAGTAATGTCTCGTCACGCTCAAGCAATGTTAGCAACGAGCTTAGGAGCATTAGCTGATTTGGACGAAGTTGGCGCGAATAGCATAAAATCCCTCGATGATGCTGTAGACGAAGCTTATGATAGAGTTTACGATACTTTGGCAAATCAACGAGATATTCAGGGTTCTGTAGAACCGATTGTGCTTTTAGCATTAGCAATTCGTTGTTTAGAACGGATGGCAGACCACGCAACCAATATTGGCAAAAGAGTGGCATATATTGTTACAGGTCAGCGCACTTAATCATTTCTTTATAATTTAGATTTTGCCCAATCGTCAACACTAAGCAGTAGAATTTTCATTTTTAATTACTGTCATCAATATTACTTTACATTTCTTCATGGAAGAAAATTATACTCCCAGTCTCTGAACTATCGAGATATGGGGGTTTTTAATGTCTCTATTCTCTTCCTCTAAGAGACATCCAAAAATTAAATTACGAGGGTCACTGCATTTAATACGACTATCAGATTTTTCCCTGCTCCCCCTGCTGTGGAAGTCCCTAAGTTTATTCTGACGGGTTTGTAGTAAGCGATTTATCGCTCGGATTTAGGACTAAAGTTCTTCGCCACATTAATTTTGATGGGTTCTAAGAGTTTAAAATAAAAAACCGCAGAGAGCGCGGAGGACGCAGAGGAAAGAGGGTTTAGAGGATTGTTCGGTTTTCAATAAAATTGACATTTACCCCTCATAACTTATGCGGTGAACTACTAGTACTCCACCACATTAATTATCAGGGGTAAAGCAATATTTGCCTCCCCTACAAATAATAATTAAATAAAATTAAACTAAATCGGGAAATACTTCTTGTACTGCTGGATGCACAATTTTATGATGGTCTACGTTCAATCCTTTAGCTAATGCTGAATTATTAACTAAAGCTTTGACTCCTTCATTTGCCAACTGCTTTACATAAGGTAATGTACTATTATTCAATGCTTGAGTAGCTGTCCAAGGTACTGCTCCTGGCATATTTGGTACCCCATAATGCAATACTCCTTCTTGTTCATACACTGGATTTGTATGAGATGTAGGATGCAGAGTTTCGATACATCCACCCTGGTCAACTGCAACATCTACAATTACCGTACCGGGCTTCATTTTTTTGACCAATTCGCGAGATACTAAAGTAGGCGCTCGTCTTCCTAAAACTAAAACTGCACCTATAAGTAAATCCGCTTGCGGAACTACTTCTTCAATATAAGCAGAATTACTATAAAGCAGTTCAACTCTGGAACCGAATAATGTCTCTAAATAAGATAAGCGTTCGACGTTTATATCTAATATTTGTACTGTAGCGCCCATTCCGACGGCGATTTTCGCGGCTTCGGTACCAACTACACCACCACCTAAAATCACCACTTTACCGGGTTTGACTCCGGGAACTCCACCTAAAAGTACACCTCTACCACCTTGCTGACTCTCAAGGTATCTACCACCAAACTGTACTGAAAGACGACCGGCGATTATACTCATGGGAGTAAGCAAAGGTAACTTATTCGCACCAGCTTGCTCAACTGTTTCGTAAGCAATAGCGGTAACACCACAGTCCATTAAATGTTCGGTTAATTTTCTATCTGCTGCTAAATGTAAATAAGTAAATAGTAGTTGTCCTTTTTGCAAAAATTTATATTCTGCTTTTAATGGTTCTTTGACTTTGACAATCAATTCGCGATTCCAAGCAGATAGGGACGTAGTGACTATTGATGCACCCGCACTTGCGTAATCATCATCAGTAAATCCAGCACCAGCACCAGCTTGAGTTTCTACAAAGATATTATGACCCGCTTCCTTTAACACCCGGACGCTGGAAGGACTCAACCCCACTCGAAACTCTCTATCTTTTGTTTCCTTGGGAACACCGATTTCCATGTATTGCCCCTAATTTAACTTACAGTTTTGATATTGCTTCAACTGTAGTCTGTCAATTTAATGGCAGCCATGCTGAATTAATTACTACTATTTTGATGTTCTGTGTTCTAAATTCTTCAAATAACCTCCGCATCGGTCTTTTTTACTTACATCTCAGCCTTGTTACGTTATATAAAAAATAGTAAAATTTTGTAAATAAGTTACTAGATTGTCTCGATTTTAGGTCTTGCTTAGTTTAAGCATTTGGATAAAAATCTAGTAAACAAGCTCACTTTTGTATGAGGAGATATTTTTCATGACAGCACAACAACCGCAACCGAGCGTTTCACCAAAGCTAGAGGAACCAAAACTAGGCTTTAATGAGTATGCTGAGCGTTTGAATGGAAGAGCGGCGATGATTGGTTTTATGATTATGGTGGCAATTGAATGTATAACCAATCAAGGTGTTTTAGCATGGTTGGGACTAAGGTAGTCTGAAGGCGAAAGTTAATTTAATATTTTGTGAGCTATATCTTGCATAGAGAACAAAAGCCGGGTTTCTTGATAACATCCAAGTTAGGAAAATTTGTTTGTATATCTAGAAGCCTGGTTTTTTCACTTACTCAAAAATACTGTTGAATATAGAATTTTTCTTTTTCTCCCTACTATTACCTATTCTCTATCTTGAAAAGTTGCTCTTAATCGTTTCTCCTAAGACTGCTAACCCTGTCCCTTATTCCCTATCTTTAGATATAAGTGTTATTCTAAACTTGCAAATAAATATAAAAACAAGAGATAATAGTTAAAGTTAATAGAAGCTAAACTTTTAGTAAAGTTAGGGAATTCCTTACTTGCCTGTTGAATAAATCTGTAATAGTATTAATGCTTTGATATAAAGCGCTTATAATGCAATATCGCTATATTAGTAAACTTATACTAAAGGGGAACTGAAGACACGCTACTATGAATGCAGTATTTCCTCGTATTGTGAAATCGGCTTATCGCAAAGAACCCATAATTACCATATTAATTACGATGGGAATAGTGGATGCGTTAATTGGTGGATTTGATGACAGTTGGGCACTATTTCTTTTTGGTTTAGGAACTGCTGGAACTGCTCTAATAATAAGGTGGTTGCGAGTTCAGCAAGACCCTTCAGTACCAGTTGAAGAACCTGTAAAGCAATTGTATTTACCAGACCATTCTTCAAAATCACAATCATCGTTACCAATGTTGAGTATTTCTAAGAAGAAACCACCACAGTAAGTTTAAAGATTAAGTAAATACACGTATAAACTATTTGAAGACGTTGCATTGCAGCGTCTTTAATATTTGAGCCAAAACTTTAACAAAAAAATATCAATTATCAGCAATTTTTCTCTATTGGCAATCCTCTAAAGAAACATGCAAAATAGACTTGGAGGAAGGGAAACCCTCTTTTACGATTTTTAAGGGTATTTGCTTAGAGAATTTCTCAACTATGAAAATTTTACGTGATATTGATAAATTTATAAAGCTTGATTTTATAAAGTTGAATAATAATTCGGCTGTATCTAAAATATTTGTGGCAAAAAAGTTAACTGCGGTTTTATTCGGTGCGGTAAGTATTGCAGGTATTACAAATTTACCATCAATTAAACCAGCTATAGCGCAAGTGGTTGTTGGTCAAATTGCTACAAATAATTTTACTAACCCTAAATTAACTCATACTTTTAACGGACACAAAGGAGCAGTTAAATCTGTAACTTTTAGTCCTGACGGTAGAATGCTTGTCAGTGGTGGTTCCAATAACGATGGAATTATCCGTTTGTGGAATATGAAAAAAAAGAAGCGCTTGGGTGAGATCAAAAAAGCGCATCAAGAATCAATACAGTCTCTATTAATTTCCCCAGACGGTAGACATTTGGTTAGCAGCAGTACTGATAATACTGTTAATATCTGGAGTCTGGAAAGTTATAAATTTATTCGTACTTTTAGGGCACATAGCAGTAACGTACTATCATTAGCTGTGACTCCAGATAGTAAGGTTCTTGTTAGCGGTGCTTTGGATGGAATCCGGGTATGGGATTTATTACAGCAACGTCCTTTGGGAACATTAACGCGATTCAATGATTTAATTTACGCAGTTGCTATTAGTCCTGATGGTAGAAGATTGGTTAGTGGTGATAGCAAAGGAGTTGTTAAACTGTGGGATTTGAAATCCGGGAGAGCAATCGGTGGATTCAAAGCTCATAACAATGGAGTTCAAGCTATAACCTTTACCCCGACAGGAGATAATGTAATTACAGCTAGTAGCGATCGCACCGTGAAAATGTGGAATTTCAATTCCGGGGAAGTACTACAAACTTTTCGAGGACATACCAATTCAGTGATTGCGATTGCGGTTAATCCAGATGGACAAACCCTTGCTAGCAGCGGAAAAGACGGGATTAAAATCTGGGATTTAAATACTGGTGATTTGTTGAGTCAGCTTTACGGACATTCAGACTGGGTAAGTTCTCTTGCTTTTAGCCCAGACGGAAAAATCCTTGCTAGTGGTAGTTATGATAAAACAGTTCGTCTGTGGGAAAGTCAAACACCAAAATTAAATGCGAGATTAAAA
>CAKZYM010000504.1 GCA_937884685.1 uncultured Calothrix sp. | reverse complement strand
TATTTTAATCGCGACGTACAAGTAGAATATGGAATTGCAAGAGATAAATCTATTATTGATTACTACCAGCAACAAAATCTAGAATATCATATCGGTTTAAGTAATTTTATTCAATCAAACGAGCGCCGTGAAGAATGGTTTAGTGAATACTACGCTTACCAAAAAAATACATTACACCCAACCCCAACTCAAATCAACACACCAAAACAGTCTTTAAATTTACCCCAGCTTACAATCGAAGAATTAAAGCAGAAATATAGTGCTTTTTGGAAAACAGAAAAAGTTTATTTTCCTGGTGGAGAAACAGAAGCAATTAAAGTATTAGATTCATTCCTTTCCAGCCGATTTAAGGGATATCACTGGAAACTATCGCGTCCTTGGATGGCACAAAGACGAGCTACATCGCACCTTTCACCACATTTTACCTTTGGTACTGTTTCGATACGTACCGTATATCAAAGAACGAAAAAACGTGCTGAAGAGTTAGAAGAACAACCCAAAGCTGGATTTTCTTTGAAAGCATTTAGAGACCGTTTACGATGGCATGATAGTTTTACACAACGCTTATATTCCCATCCAGAAATTGCTTATACTAACCGCTTTCCGGAATTTGACGAATATTATAAACCAGATAAATTAACACCCCAACAGCAAGAATTATTTGAAGCTTGGTGCGAGGGAATGACAGGTTTCCCGATGGTAGATGCAAGCATGCGTCAATTAGAAAGAATGGGTTGGATGAATTTCCGAATGCGGGCAATGTGTGCTACGTTCTTAACTATAAACTGTGGTATTTCTTGGCATCATGGTGCCCAACATTTTATGAATTGCTTAGTAGATGGTGATTTAGCAATTAATAATTGGCAATGGCAAATGCAAGCAGGAATCACCAATCCTCTCAGCGACACTTTCCGCATCTATAATCCTACCAAAAACATTCAAGATAGAGACCCAGAATTAAACTTTGTTTATCATTGGATTGAAGAATTAAGAGGTTATACTTTACCTGAAATTCTTGCGGCTGACTATATTAACAATAGTTATTATCCCGAACCGATAGTTGACTGGTCGCAAACACGTAAAGTAAATGGTAAAATAATTTCCAATCTACGTAAAAAAGTAAAAGAAAGACTGCTTTCCGAGAAAGGAGAAGAGTATTATAATGCAACTGCTACTAAACGCACTGTAGAAAAATATCGCGAATCTAAAGACAGACAATATCGCGAAGCTAATGCTAAATAGATAATTGTTAATTGGTAATTGGTAATTGGTAATTTATTCATCATCTTTGTCTAAATCCCTAACTTCAAAAGTTTGATTTCCTACCGTTACCTTATCTCCAATAAATAATTTTCTACCACGACGGGTTTCTAATTCACCATTAACTTGAACAGCACCATCCACAATCATGTGTTTAGCTTGTCCTCCCGTTTGTGCTACACCTAAAAATTTCAAAAATTGGTCAAGTTTTATCATCATAAGTTTTTAATTCCCAATTTCTAATTATCTAATTTAAGTATCGCATTAATATAGATTCTAATTTTACAATACTGATTGGTTTACTGACAAAATCATTTGCTCCAGCTTGAATAAATTTGCTATGGTCACTATTATTGTCTTTACTGGGTGTCATTACTACGACAGTTTTACCTTGTAAATCTGAAGTTTTTCGTAAGGAAGCAAGTAAATCAAAACCGCTGGAATCTTTTAGCTGAATATCTAATAAAATTAAATTCGGTTGATAAATACGAACTCTTTCTAAAAAATCTTGTCCTTCTGAAATCAATTCAACCTGATAGCCAATTGTTTGTAAATAATCTTGTAATAATATTCCAGTATGCTTATCATCTTCCACGAGCAAAACACGCTTAGTTATATTAGTAATAACAGTATCTTTATCACCTATATTCTTATTTAAAAGATTAATTTTTGCTTCCCATTGCTCGATAAACTTTTCTTCTTCAAATTCACTATCTGGAATAAACAAAGTAAACTGACTACCTTTTCCGGATGTTGATTCTACAGTTACATCTCCACCATGTAAACGGGCTAATTTGCGAGTTAAAGCTAAACCTAAACCCGTACCTTCATACTGACGATTTAGCTCAGAATCAAGCTGTTTAAAAGGTTCAAATAAATATTTAAATTGATGGGGCTGAATACCAATACCAGTATCAGATACTCTAAATGCGACTCCTTTAGCTACTTTTTTGACTTGTAGTGAAACTTTTCCTTTAGACGTAAATTTGATTGCGTTCGTAAGTAGATTTAGTAGCATCTGTTTGATTCGTCTTTCATCAGCAATACAAGTATCAGCGTTTTTATCTATTGAAAAAACTAGCTCTAATCCTTTTTCTTCAGCAGTTTCTCGTACAGTCGATATCACATAATTACATAAATCTTCTATTTGTAAAGGAAACAATGATAATTCTTCTTTTCCTGCTTCTACCTTAGATAAATCCAAAATATCATTGATTAATTCTAATAAATGTAGACCGCTACTATATATACAATCAATATATTCTTTTTGCTTATCATTTATGGAGCCAATAATTTCTTGTTGAAGTAACTGCGATAAACCCATAATTGCATTTAGAGGTGTTCGCAATTCATGACTCATTGTTGCTAAAAATTCGCTTTTAGCTTTGCTTCCAACTTCTGCTGCTTCTTTACTTTCTCTGAGTTGTAATTCTGTTTTTTTACGTTCGCTAATATCTTCAACAACTGCTAGAAAGAATTTAGGCTTCCCACTTGCACGTACAATTAAGGAAATACTCAAATGACTCCAAACTTTACCACCATTTTTATGCAGTAGTTGTCTTTCAATTTCCAAGCTCTCAACTTTACCTAGCATCAATTGCTTATAAAGCCCTACATCGCCATTTTCAAAACAAATATAATTTTCAAAACTTTTTTGTATTAGCTCATGACAATCATATTTT
Organism: uncultured Calothrix sp.; assembly: GCA_937884685.1. GTDB lineage: Bacteria > Cyanobacteriota > Cyanobacteriia > Cyanobacteriales > Nostocaceae > Rivularia. Next base: position 6,934 of record CAKZYM010000504.1, on the reverse strand, counting down.
AGTATTTTGCATAGTGCTGGATTTATATCAACAATTTGACCTTTGATATCTACCAGGCAAATACCTATTGAAGAACGTTCAAAAATAGCCTTAAACTGTGTTTCACTTTGTTTTAAAGCTTTTTGTGCGGCTTTTCTCTCGCTTGCTTCGATGGCTAATGTCACAAAATCTGCAATAGAGCTTGCAAAAGTTTCTTCTTCTAAACTCCACTCAGAATATGAAGAAATATCATCATCACCATATATATAATATATTACGCCTACTACTTGACCTCTAAGCCAAATGGGTACACTTAACACATCTCTAACACCAAATACCGAAAGATAAATGTTAGATATTTCTTGACTTATACTAGTTTCTGTAATTATTTTTTTGAAACTAAGACCTTTTTCTAAAGCTATAAAATAATTAGGATAATCCTCTTTTCTTAAAGTAGAAGATTGTGAATGACTTCTAGATTTTGCATTATATAAATTTATGCTTTCTAATTGAGAATTGTCTTTGTTATACAGCCAAACACCTACTTCTTCAGTATTTAAAGTAACTGCTGCTGCTCGTGTTATTTCACGTACAGAATCAATTATATTCCCTTCAATAAAAGCTCTACTACTTGCTAGTTTTATCAAGGTTTGGCTTTGCTTTCTCAACAAATTTTCTCTTCTTCGCAATACTGTTTCTACTCGATTGCGTTCTGTAATATCTCTGATTGCAGTTACCTGTATATTTCGAGAAGAGTTAGAAATTACTTTCGCTTGAATTTCTGCTGGAAATGTAGAACCATCTTTTCTGATTGCTGTTACTGTATACGGTTTTTCTGAGCCAGATAAAATATTTTTTCTAATTAGTTCTTGCGAGTCTGATGTAACTAATTCAAATCCGTTTTTACCAATTAGTTCTTCAAACTCGTAACCAGTCATTTTTGCTAAAACATGATTTATGTCTAAAATAATTCCCTCATCATGCAATATTATTCCTTCAAAAGTGGCTTCTGACAAGAAACGCCATCTAGCTTTTTCATTGTCTTTACTCTGGGAAGATATTTTGTTAACATGCTCAATTTCAGATTTAAAAGCGCGTTTGTGTCTCTCAATCGTAGATATTAATATTCTTTGAAAATGATGAGCATCAATTTTATTGATATCTAAAACTTCGTCAGCCCCTAATTGAATAATTTGTTGCAAGATTGCTTGATCTTCATTTTTACTTATGACTATAATTGCCGCATTCTTTAACACTGAGTATATAGAAGAAATCATTTCAAAATCTTGAATATTTCTCAGCGATAAATCTAAGATTACCGAATCAATAGATTGTTTGTGCAATACTGATTCAGCTTGAGATATATCATTAACCACAGTAACCTGGTGAGCTAAGAGCATTGGATGCAAACACTCAATATTACTTGGATTAATTTTCAACAGTAGGATGCTATAACTATTTGGTGTCATGCTCGTCACCGATAGAGCAATTGTATAATATCGCGACGTAATCAAAGCATTATTAGTGTCTCATAATACCTTACAAGTATGAAAAAAACTTTTAATCGCGTGTATTTACGTAAAATAACAGAAACAGAAGTAATTTGAAACTTACTGACCATATATCTTGCATAATTTGAAGCAGAGTTTTCCAACATTGCCTCAGAACCAATTATATTTCGTTAGATAATTATCTAATTAAATTAAACGAGAAGAAGAGTAGTTAGAGAAAAAGGAATTTGTTCAGTAATTTTGGAGTGATAAACAGGTAATTAGGATAACAAGTATGGTTACGATTATTTAACAACTACTGCACTTAAATCTGTAGATAGATTATTTAAATAGTTAAAAACGCTCAAAATTACAGTAATATCAGTTATTGTCTTCGAGTTAAACTATGATGAAAGACAGGTTCAAAATAGTTTCGTTGATTCTTAGTGGAACGGAAAGATTGGTCGCATTAGGTTTAGCCGATGTGATAGTCGGACGTTCCCATGAATGCGATTTTCCTTCTTATATCAAAAATATTCCCGCTTGTACTCAAACCAGATTAAATATTAACGCTGCTAGTGGCGAAATTTCGATATAAAGGTCAAGGCTGGAAAGTTTCGTCTACTGCTTAATCACCAGTAAGAGATTCAGCTTCTTTCCTAACTATGTTACCAGGTAGCTGTTGAGAATTTTTGCATCAACAATTCGGTTATTTTGGGCTGTTTGTGGTGCTTCTACCTTATTCCCCAAACCTATCCGTCTTCCTCGGGTTTGAGCCGAAAGGTTAAAAGTTTCAAAAGCCCATTCCCGCTGGGTTAGAGAACCGTTAACTGCAATCTATTCCAACATATAGGGTGAGACCATACAACAGATAGGACATCTGTAACTAAGTGAATGAGTGAACCTGAAACCATGTGATTTTTTCAGTTTTTTTCGACCCATCTAAAGATGTTCTCCCTAATAATATTTTGGATTTTGGATTTTGGATTTTAGATTCTGGATTCTGGATTCTGAATTACCTATGGAAGATACCGAAAAATAATTTAATGAGATAATATAGCGTTTCCCAGTCTATTAAGGTCAAACTGTAACCCAGTAGCTTGATAAACGCTATAAAATGATTTTGAATTTATCAAAATTCACCGAATTTTGGCCATGTTACTTATTTATATTTATTAATGCCGTGTAGAAAATATTTTTTATGGCTACGCAATAATTGTTCACATTTATTATCTAAATTTGAAGGTTTTTTAATGAAAAAAACGGGCAGAATACCCGTAGAATAAATTAGATTTTCATCAATAATTCAAATGATTCCACCAAAAACTGCGGATTGATAATATTTCCAAGGTACTGCTACAACATTAAACCCGGCTTTCTTCAACATTTGTAATTGTGCATCTAAGGTTGCTAATTGGTCTTGGCTCGAATAACCGTGACTAGCAGCATAATCTACAGAATCACTATTGCTAGCTAAGCGAGAACGAACTTCTTTTATAGTGTTTCCTTGCTTTTTTGCCCATTCTTCACCTACAGCTTGATATATTTCTTCTAATATTGGAGATTCTGATAAAACTGGGTCAGCATTCCAAAAACAGCCACCACTTTTGAGACTTTTACCAATACGTTGAAATAATTTTGCTTTCATTTCGTCGCTGAGATGATGAATTGCTAACGACGAAACACAAGCATCAAATTCCGTACCAATATCAAACTTTTCGGAATTATCAACCCATTCCCCGAAATCAGCTTCTATACCTTTCCACTGCTGATATCCAGCTTTAACAATTTTTTCCCCAGCAAATTCAATCATTCTAGGTGAGTAATCAAGAGCGATAACTTGAGCATCTGGACAACGATTGAGTATTTTCAAGCTAAGTTCACCCGTACCACAACCCAATTCCAGAATACGACAAGACTTTGAAGGAACACAGCGAGCAACAGCTTCAAGCATGTCGTCATAGTATGGCATTAATTCACGCATACCAGCATCAAAATCTTTAGTTTGAGCGAAAACCTCACCTGGAAATACTTGCATGATATTATTCCCTAACTTTTACCCTGAAAAAGCACAATAAATATAATCATGCACCAATTTTCGTTTTCAATGTAATATTTCTACTGAAAAAATAATCGGTAGTAATTCTGTAATCATTAGTTATAGCAAGAACTTTAGCGGATTATTCTTACTGAAATTTATCTTATACGAACCTGAGACTAAACAAAGCTCATCAAACAAAAGCATTAACTTGTACGCCAAAATTGCGGAATTTCTTTAACATGGTTATAGACCTCACTAGTTTTGTGTGGTTGTGTGTTGTAAAACTTAGTTGTAATTTGTCAGGGGTCAAACCCTTGGCATTTTTTTTTGCAGCTGCTTATTTGATAATGAGAAAGAAATTAGCGCGTTTAGTATAAACCCGATAAATCTAATTTCAATACTCACTGTATAAAAAATATAATCTCAGTCTTTAGTTATATTTATAGTTAATTCTTTAGACAGATACTATCTTTTTCACTATTCAACACTTGATAGATTGCCAAATTGTAAAAGCTTAAATTAAAATTTTTATATCGTATGGTTTTAATAATATCTTTAAATTATCGTTATTTTTCAATTCACAATTTTGATATATATATCCTCAACTAAAATCATCATGTAGTTAACAAATTTATATCTCATTCATTTGTATAAGTCTTAGTGGAAAAAATGGTATTTGTAGATACAATCAAGAAAAGTGTAGAAGAATTAGTTGGCAGTGCAGTAAAAATTTTTCCTGCATTATTAACGGCAATAATAATCTTATTCTTAACTAGATTTGCTGCTCAATTTGCCCAGAGTATAGCTCAAAACATTGCTAGAAGAACTGTTAGCAGTAAATCGCTACAATTTTTAATGGCAAAGATTGCTTCTACAGTAACATGGGTTTTTGGAATTCTTCTAGCTTGTGTAATTGCTTTCCCCGGTTTAAGGTTAGGAGATATAATTGCTACTCTCGGTCTTAGCTCTGTGGCAATTGGTTTCGCTTTTCAAGATATTTTCAAAAACTTTTTAGCAGGTATTTTAATACTTTTGCAGCAGCCTTTTCGGATTGGTGACCAAATAATTGTTAACGATTATGAGGGTACCGTTGACCAAATTGATATTCGTACTACCCAGATAATTACTTATGGTGGAGAACGAGTTGTAATTCCTAATTCAACAGTATTTACCAGCGTAGTTCAAGTAAGAACAGCATTTGACCACAGACGTACCGACTTAGCTGTTGGTGTAGATTACAATACTTCTTTATCACAAGCTACAGAAATTTTAGAAACAACAATTTCGCAAGTTCAAGGGGTATTAGATAAGCCAGCACCAGAAATTGATTTAGTTTCTTTTGGTGATAGCTCTATTGATTTCGTTGTCCGCTATTGGACTCTACCTCAACAAAAACAAGTGCGTCATGCCAAAACCAGAGCAATTCTGAGTATAAAACAAGCTTTTGACAAAGCTGATATTAATATTCCTTACCCAATTCGTACCCTATACTATTACAACCAGGACAAGTACAACGATTACATGCCAGCTTCAGATGATGGAAATGCCTCTTACCAAGCTGACTTTAGCGATAATTATAGACAGTAATATTTAGGCAATATTTAGGCAATACTTTAGCGAGTATCTTGTAGAAACCCATAAAAATCTAAAGCCTGGTAAAACGGTTTACCAGGCTTTGCGATTAAGATTTATTAAGGTCAAATCTTTATTTTTGGTCAATGAATTAGAGATTTGAAAAATTCTAAAACTAAAGTTTACTTAACTCATAGCAAACAACGCATTTACACATTTTCCTATCTAGGAGCTTGGCTTACCAAAAATTGGTACATGCCCTTTTTTTATGCTGAAATTTACCTGGGTTTTGACCGAAGACACATTGTCACTTACCCAACTGAGCTTATCTTCCTTTGCTTGTGCCTTACTTATTAATTTATCACCTTTCCAAAATAATGAAACCCTCTATTAACCGAAGTTTACGAGTCTTCAAATTCCGTAATAATTGAGAAATTGGGAATTGGGAATTGGGAAATAAGCAAAAAGGGATATGAAACAAATAACTATTTCACTACTTACTACTGAACTATTTATTTAAAACTCTTAACTCTTAACTCCTAACTCTAAACTCCTAACTCCTAACTCCTAACTCCTTACTCCTAACTCCTAACTCCTATCTCCTAACTCCTAACTCCTAACTCCTATCTCTTCTTGACTGTTCACTGATAACTGACTACCAAGTCCACATCACTGGACTATCATCATGATGGCTGGTGACGGTTTTTCCAATCGCGTCTATTTGTTTTAATTCGTCTTGAGAGAGTTTTACTTCAGCAGCTTGAGCATTTGATATTACGTGTTCTGCAATACGTGCCCCTGCTATCGCATTACTTTGAGGCTGAGCAATTAACCATGCTAATGACAGTTGTGCGAGACTGCATTGATGCTCTTCGGCCATTGGACGCAGTTGGTCTAGAGCTTGTTGAGCGCGTTTCATGTTTTCCCCTTGAAATAGCTGGTTGTTAGCGCGATTATCACCTTCTGGAAATTTATGAGAAGCATCAAATTTTCCAGTTAGCAATCCTTGGGCTAAAGGGGAATAAGCCAGAATAGAAATATTATTTTCAATACAGTAAGGCATTGCATCGCTTTCAACCTTTCGCCAAAATAAAGAATAAGGTGGTTGTAAACTGTCAATTCTGCCGTACTTTGCAGCTTCCTCCAGTTGATTGCGAGAAAAGTTTGATACGCCAATTGCTCGGATTTTACCTTGTTCTTTTAACTTGTTGAGCGCGTTCATTGTCTCTTCTATAGGAACAATTTCGCTATTGAAAGCACCGCTCGGCCAATGGATTTGATATAAATCAATGTAGTCGGTTTTGAGATTCTTTAAAGAACGCTCGCAAGCTTCAATTACTTCTTGATATTTAAGATGATTGGCAAAAACCTTCGTTGCATATTCAACTTTATCTCGGACATCTGATACTGCTTCAGCAACAATTTGCTCCGAATGACCCTCACCATAGACTTCAGCAGTATCGATAGTAGTGATACCATTTTCAAAAGCCGCTCGTATAGCTTTAATCGAATCAGCATCCTCAATTCCGACCCACCACTTTTTTCCAGCTTGCCAAGTTCCCATCAGAATGGGAGTGATTTTAATACTGGATTGACCTAAACTGCGTTTTTCCATGATTGATTTTTTGTGTGAGGTTTTTTAAATAGTGTCACAGTATTTACGTTCTCGGTTTTAATATTGTTGCCATGACGCAATATCCCGTTAACTAATCTACGGTTTTGAGACTTTGCATAACTAGATTTTCGACGTTCTAACTCAGCTATGTTAGCTGCTGTGCGTCGATTGTTTCTTGTTTTTATCCACTGCTTTTTACTTTCTTAGGACTTACGCAATTGTCACAATACTGGTTGG
>CAKZYM010000503.1 GCA_937884685.1 uncultured Calothrix sp. | reverse complement strand
AATCAAAATCTTAGCGAAGGGTGAATCTTTGGATTTGCTGTATTTTTTATGCAGTGAAAAACGTAGGTAGTGGGGATACTGTGCCAATTTGGAGAAATTGTACGCTAACGGATTTAAAGAATATTCTAAACCCTTATCTAGCCTTGGTTACAGCTTTCATCTAATTTTCAATTTTTGGTGTTTTATATCTGAAGCGATACTGCTCTACTTGGAACGGAAAATCGTCGTTTCAGCTGCTAAAAAATCTCTATTAGTACAGAATTCCCGATCTGATACGTTCTCCCCAACCTCACCCCTTCCCCTCTCCTTAGTAAGGAGAAGGCAAGGGGTGAGGTTCCGCTATATTTGGTGCGTGACGCTACAAATTTATAACCACTTACAAAATTGTTTTAAAGTGTTACGCACCCTACATTTAAAATTTAACCAACTTCAAAACTAAATGACAGAGTAGCAATATTAGAAGTTTTCACCTCTGCTGTTACGTTATTACCGCTACGTTTCCCACTCAAACTATTTAGTAAATCCCCAATTACTTCAGAACCTCTAGTTCTATCAATGGGAGGTATTTCTTTTTTTCGTTCCTGTATTTTTAATTCCTGAGCTATTCGTTTTAATCCATATACTGCTTTATCGAATGGTGAACGACTAGCAATTACTAATACTTCTGCAAATCCTTTGTCTTTTGCTTTTAATTTCAGCTTTTGCGGTTCACCAATGATTAAGGTATCATTTGAAGCTAACAGCATTTGTTCATTTAAATCAGTCCACTGATAAGGAAAAACTACCGCTAAACTACCAGCGGAATCGATAACCAGTGTAGCCACATAAAGATTATCAGGACTATTATTTTTAACCCGAAACTGAAATAATTTATTTAGAGGTAGATTTTTCTGAGGATAAATTTGTTTAGAATCAGGACGATTATTCCTTGCTTTAAAAGTAGAAATTCTTGCAAAAGGTTGATTTGGTTGCTCAACTAAATTCATGGAAACTTCCACATCCAATTGAGATGAGTTAGGATTTAAGGTCATTTCCACAAGTCGAGTTGCTAGGAAAGATATGAGTTTTGGTTGCAGACGATTAATCGCAGCGTTGATTGATTCTGATTTAGCACCAAAAGATTGGGGTATAATTTGTAATCCTTCGGTAAACAAACCGATACTATTAACTTCTGGCAAATTTTCTACTTTTTGCTGTTTTAATGTTTGTAAGTATTCTTTAGTCATTCGACTCAAAATAAACTGTACTGCTTCCGGGTATGGTATATTTCCGGATTGTGGGAGTACAGCTTTTATACGATTAATTTCCGAAAGTTTTTGTTTTGCACTATTAATTTCTGATGTGAGTGAAGAGTCTAAACCAATATTTAAATTCAAATCGGCTGGTATCATCCGACTCGATTCTTGTAATCGCATTCCAGATTTTAAAGAAGTTATATTTCCTCTTGTTCCTTGCAATGGAATTCCAGGTTTTAGAGAATTTCCTGACTCTATCTCTACTAATTTTGCTGTAGCTTTCAAACCTTTACGGGATTCTAATTTTAGTTTCCCTTGTATTTGTCCAGTTTCATTTACAACCGAAAATGTTGCACCTCTATTAAAGGTTTCTAAGCTTCTATTATCTAATCCTCCCAACCATAAATTGGCTTGATTTTCTCGTACTCCAGTGATGACTGCATCTGTTGACAGAAGTTTCTTATCAAGAAAATATACTGGTTGATTTTGATTACCATCTGCGAAGGGTGTATTTCTGCCCACATCTCTGACTTTAGGAGTAATATTGGTAATCATATTTCTCACGCTATCGGTTTCTTGCCAAAGATATTGCGTCATCATATAGGTAAATGCACCTGCATGAAAATCACCAAAAGGTGCATCCAAAGCTTCTTCATCGCGTTGAGCAGCTGCAAGTACTACTCCGGAAGCAACACTAGCACAGCGACGACGAGCAAGTTCTGTTTCACTTATTTCCAACTGCTCGCTAATGCGTTTTTGATACTCAATTTCTTGTTGACTGGGTTTTGCAGTGTTAATTTCTATATTATTACGAATTGCTGACCTTACCAGATAATTTCCCCGAGTACCACCACCAGAAAAACAGCTATCCAAGACGACGGTAACGTTTTCTGTTTTCAATGCAGACATTAACAAGAATAAGGTGCGTCCCATGATATCTTGGGGAGAACCATTTAATGTGTCATCCATTGGCACCAAAGTGCTATTATAATCATCATTAAATTGTTGATTAGAACAATTTTGGATGGGGTTAGGGTCAAGTAATCGGTATCCATGACCAGAAAAATGGAATACTACTACATCCCCTGGCTTGGCTTGTTTGATTAAATGTTCTTCAAAAGCAGTTAAAATATTGTTGCGAGTTGGTTGCTTCTGAGCAGATTCATTAGTTGTCAACCTCAGAATGTCGCTTTGTTGAAATCCAAAACGATGGATTAGGAGTTGTTGCTGTAAATCTACATCAGTAACGCATCCATTTAAACTATTCACATTAGGGTTATTAGGATAATTAATCCCTACTAATAGCGCTAGCTTACGAGGGGTATTTTGTGCCAGTACTTGAGCGTAACGGTTTCCTTTTTCAAATATATTATAATGACTTAAGCCCAAGGTGGCTAAAGTGGAACTTGCAAATTGTAAGAAATGGCGACGTTTCACTATAGTAGTTAGTAGTTAGTAGTTAGTTGTTAATTAGAGTGTAATCAGCGTAATCAGCGAAATCCATTTAATCCGTGATATTTGTTAGTTTTTAGGAATAAATCTTATTAGGTAGGGAGCAAAATGCTCCCACTACGATATATTTTTCCTGCATTGAGATGCTCCCTTGAGATGATTTATAAGGAACCGGATGTACAGTTTAATTAGGCATTGAGCCGAGATACGTGTAAAAACCTGCAAGATGGTCTGGAAACTCCTTCT
>CAKZYM010000502.1 GCA_937884685.1 uncultured Calothrix sp. | reverse complement strand
GGTATTTCATATTGACTAAATAATAAGTTTACTTGCTTACTGAAGTCAACTGTTTATCAGCAAAATCTCGGTATAGTTCACAAAAGTTCAATTTTTATTAGTGATAATAGCCAAATTCAAAGAAATTATACTAGCTTGTATAGTAAATTATCAAAATTCACCATTTGATATTGATACTGTGGGTTGATTAATCTATAGTTCTTCTTAGCGCAAGAAGTATTCCCCTCATATTTGCAGCAAAATATACAACTTTAGGTGGATGCTATGTATACACAATTTAGACTGTAATTTAATCCTAAACGATTTTACTTTATAGGAAACTTAAGCTGAAAATCATCGAATACAAGTTACAATTTTAACTAAAATTGAAAATTAATTTAGATAATTTCGCATAGGAGTTACTCAATTTATTGCATAAATAAATTACAAAATATTGATTATGCTGTTACTGAATACATCTTATTGATGTAGATACGGGTGTAATTACCATGACGGAAAAAAGTGATATAGCTTTTGTAATTGTTTCTTATAATTCAGCTAAAACTTTAAGGGGTGCAATTGAATCATGCATTAAAGCAGTTGAAGATTTTTACCCAGAACGAGGCACGGTGATAGTGTACGATAATGCCTCAAATGATAAATGTCCCGAAATTGTAGATGATTTTACTCGAAGATATCCAGATATATTTATAGGTAAAAAAGGAGAAAAAAACCTGGGTTTTGGGGTTGCTAATAATAGAGCTGTTACTGCTGTACCAAGTAAAGCTTATGTTCTAGTAAATCCAGACGTAACATTTAAACCAAAAATAATTACTTGTCTGGAAGCAACTTTAAATTCCAAACCAGATATTGCAATTGTTTGTCCTAAGTTACTGTATCTTGACAAATCAGTTCAACCTTCAATTCGTAGATTTCCTACGTTTAACTTTTTACTATGTAAGTATTTATTAGGTGAAAAGCTGCAAAATATCTTGTGTCCATTTGATTATTATTATTCTAGGATGCCTACTCCGAGAAAAATCATAGAAATAAATTGGGCTATTGGTGCTTTCATGATGGTATCTGGAAAGTATGTCGAGCGATATGGTTTGTTTGATGAACAGTTTTTCTTGTATTTTGAAGATGTAAGTTTATGTGTAGATGCTTGGCAAAATGGTTACAGAGTTTTATTTCAGCCTGAAGTATCTGCATTGCATTTATATCAACGTTCAAGTACTTGTTCAAAGTTTAATCATCTAACGTTGATACATATGATTTCTGCTTTGAAATTTTTTGCTAAGTATAAACCTTATCGAAAATCTTGGCAGCTGATTATGTTGATATTTAAACTGAATTCTAAATTACAAAATGCTTGGCGCTTTTTTATATTGTCTAGATTTGATAGGTTACAGCGTTCATAAAATTTGGCAGAGAAAATAGGGCTAAGGAAACTAAGAATACGTATAATTAACAAATAATAATGTATAATCATTACTCTTATTATTTATTAATTCCTGTCTGCCGAATTTTATGTTTGTAATTATATGGAGTTTCCATAGCGGGCTATATAATCATCAAAAATTAGATATACATGCAAATTAAGCTACCAATTGTTATTCGTAATTTTTTTATTACTAATAGTTTTTCCCAAAGGAACTATATTATTTTACGGGCATTTCAGCCTTTTTATCGTATTGCAATAATAGCCGTATTTTTTACAATTATGGCAGCGGTGCTAGAAGCAGTTGGTATCGGTTTAATAGCCTCTTTGCTGCAAGGTTTAACTAATCCAAATCAGCCTCCGCTAGAAAGTGGTATGAGGTGGTTTGATATTCGGTTTTTAGGAATAGAAACTGATTCCCAGGAGCGTATCTGGCGTATATCAGGCTTAATATTATTAACTGTTTGGGTCAGAGCGGTTTTTAGCTATTTTGGACGTTACTGCGCGAAGTTATGCGAAATAGGATTAGTCGATACTCTCCGCAAAGGAATATTTCAGCAGTTTCAAAACTTGAGCCTTTCATACTATACTCAAAAACGTTCTGGAGAATTAATAAATACTTTTTCTAATGAAGTTAGTCACCTTAGTTTTGCTTTTAATGAACTGATTAATTTTGTCACTAAAAGCTGCGTGATTATAGCTTATACTTGCGCGATGTTTGTTATTTCATGGCAACTAACTTTAGTTACAGTACTTCTTTTTAGCTTATTAGCAGCAGCAGCATCAAATTGGATTATTAGAGTCCGTCAAGCTAGCTTTGAAATGACATCTGCTGGTGGAGAATTAGCCGCAAAAACTACAGAATTTGTCGGTGGTATTCGCACGGTACAAGCATTTTGGACTCAAGAGTTTGAAAGTAAGCGTTTTCACAAAGTAGCAAAAAAGTTTGCCAGCGCTTGGTTAAAAGCTAGTACCATTAGCGGGCTTTTGCAACCGTTAATTGAAGCTTTAGCTACTACTATTTTGGTAGCAATGATTTTAGTTGCGGTTTCTACTTTGATATCAAATGGAATTCTGAATGTAGTTTCTTTGTTAGCTTTCTTGTTTGCGTTATTTAGGTTACTACCGATTATCGCTCAGATGAATAGCTCTTGGAGTTTAATTGCGATGAATTCTGGAGCTTTAATTGCTGTTGAAGAACTTTTAAGAACTGATGATAAAGATTACTTAAGGGATGGGAAAAAAGAGTTTCCCGGTTTAAAAAGAACTATAGAAATTGTCAATCTTGATTTTAGTTACGACAGTAGCCCGTTAGTATTACACGATATTAATTTAACTATTGAACGCGGACAAACAGTAGCTTTAGTTGGTGCTAGTGGTTCTGGTAAAACAACTTTAGCTGATTTATTAGTACGGTTTTATGACCCTACAAAAGGGAAAATATTAATTGATGAAGTTGATTTACGCGAATATAGCCTTGCTTCCTTACGGAACAATATAGCAGTGGTAAGTCAAGATACTTTTATATTTAATACTTCAGTTCGAGAAAATATTGCTTATGGTTTAGAAAATATAGATGATAAAGCTATTCTAGAAGCAGCAAAAGGTGCAAATGCTGACGAATTTATTTCAGAGTTACCCCAAGGTTTTGATACCAAACTAGGAGATAGAGGAATACGTTTATCTGGGGGACAAAGACAGAGGATAGCTATTGCTAGAGCTTTATTACGCAATCCAGAAATTTTAATCTTAGATGAAGCAACTAGCGCTCTTGATTCAGTTAGCGAGCGTCTGGTACAGCAATCTTTAGAAAAATTAACCTATGGACGAACTGCGATTGCAATTGCTCATCGACTTTCTACTATTTTCAAAGCGGACAAAGTAATAGTTCTCGAACAAGGAAGGATTGTAGAACAAGGAGGGTATCAGGAGTTATTAAATCGTAAAGGTAAACTTTGGAAATATCATCAAACACAGCATCAGTTTAATGAAAATGAGTAATGGGTAATAGGTAATGGGTAATAGGTCAAAACTTGTGACTCAGAAATTTATAACTCAGTCTAATATACATTTTTTATTTTACTTCTTACTTCTTACCTCTTACTTCTTACCTCTTACCTATTCCTTACTCCCTAAAAAAAATGAAAATTGCAATTTGGGGTTCGTATAATTACGGTAACTATGGCGATG
>CAKZYM010000501.1 GCA_937884685.1 uncultured Calothrix sp. | reverse complement strand
TGTAGGGTGCTGTGACGTCTATATCTATTTAACTTAATTAATTAATAATTATCATAATGCCGTCACGCACCAATTGAAGGATTAAGTATGAGAATCAGCTTATTTGATAGAAGGGATATCCGAATACAACTATCATCAAATATTGACTCCAGCAGAATTGTTTGAAAGTTCCTGGGAATTCCTTAAACAGCCATTAAAAGAACCTCGTTGTAAAGAAGCTATTGCGATTGATGGGAATGAAGTGATTGCTAAGACGGTGAGGGATTTTTTTTGAGAAGAATCTTTTTTTAAAACTTTAAGTAAGGATTAACTTCAAAAGTATCTATTAGCACTTGTAATTTCTGCTACGTCTAATTATTCTCAGAGCGTAATAAGAAAGTTGCTGTGCTGGGCTAATGCTATCAAACTTAGACATTTCGGCTGTTTTTCAAACGATTAAGGATTTTTATCAAAACCACAAAGAATTTATTAATAGCCTTTTTTCAGGAGGTGGGATATTATCTTTAGCTGTAAGTCTTGTAGCGTGGTTAAGATGGCAACATCGCAAGAGTCGTATACCAGTCAACACATTCGCTTTTAATATAATTAATCCACAAAGTGAACACCTCAAGCAACAGATTTATGGTGGAAAATATGATGATTCTCTAGCAGACCATAATATTCCATATCAGCACAGGATTGAAAATCGTAACATCCGCAAGGAATTGCAACAATTATTAGAAGATAATCGTTGGTTGTTAATTTTAGGACGGACGGGAATAGGAAAAACGCGAGAAGCAGTAGAATTAGCAGAACGCTTTAATCAATTAGGTTGGACAGTATTTTACTTTAAGCCAGGGGAGTGGTTGGATGTTCCAGCCAGAACTCCAGAAGAATTTGGCACAGGAAGGAAATTGCTGTTTTTACTGGATGACCTTAACCGTAGAATGTACCGTAGCAACGAAGAAAAAAATCCCAAAGCAGAAGAAAGACTTTTAGAACCATTAAATGTACCTTTACAACAAAGACTATTGAACGCTTTGGAAACATACGAAGGTTTTTGCGGTAAAGATGAAATACTTGTAATTGCCACGGCACGAAATGAAAAGGAGTCGCAGTTTGAGGGAGAAGCTAGCCCTTGGGATCAATTGCAATGTAATAAATATCCAAAACTGTGGCAACGGTTTAGAGTTTACGAACTACCAGAACCTTCCGATGACGCTATTGTTGATGTACTTGCTGCAACTATTCCTCAAACCAACATCCAAGCAAAACCGGAACAGTATTTGAAAATAGCGAGTAGCAATGATAAAACTTTTAGAAATGTAGTAGAGAATCTAAGACGCTTAAACAACGATAACTTACCTTTAAATCAAGAAACATATCTTCCAAGTCTCGGTAAAACTTGGAAAAGACGTTATCAGGAAGCGTTAACTAGATATTCTGCTGCTAAATATGTTTATGATGCAGTAGATTTGTTAAGGCAATTTGATATTCCGATTAAAAGATTTATTACCCTACAAACAGCAACACACTTAATTGTAAAAGGAAATATTTGGAAACGTTTATCGCTTTATTTTAAAATTGAGAAGGCATTTAATTATTTAGCAGAAGTAGAACGAATTGAAAATCCACGCGATGGACAAATTGAGGCTAAACCAAATCAGTTAAAAGCTTCTGAGTATATGCGTCAACTATTTAATGTAGTTTATAGATTCAGATATAAAGATTCATGGATAATAAATAAATTTATAAAAAGAGCTACTGATGAATATTTCTTAAGTCGTGAGGATGCAATTTTATTCTATGAAAAAGCATTGAGAATTAATCCTTTAGACGAATCTTTATTGATAAGTCTAGCTAATGCATTCTTAAATTTAGAACGCTACGATAAGGCAATTTATTCTTGTAATAAAATTTTAGAAATCAACACCTCATATGATACTATATGGTATAATAAGGGGTATGCTCTATTTCGTTTAAAACTCTACAAAAAGGCGATTGCTTCTTTTGATAAAGCTCTAAAATTTAACCCCTCAGATGAAATTGCATGGTATAACAAAGGGATTAGTTTATTAAATTTAGAACGCAACCAAAAGGCGATTGATTCTTTTGATAAAGCTATAAACATTAACCCCTCTAATTGGAGAGCATTGAATAGTAAAGGGGCTGCGCTATTGAAGTTAAGAAATTACAAAAAAGCAATTACTTATTTCGATAAAGCTTTAGAATTTAACCCCTCAAATGATACTATATGGTATAGGAAAGGGTATGCTCTATCTCGTTCAAAACTCTACAAAAAGGCGATTGCTTCTTTTGATAAAGCTCTAAAATTTAACCCC
>CAKZYM010000500.1 GCA_937884685.1 uncultured Calothrix sp. | reverse complement strand
ACACCAGAAACTTCAAATAAAGTATTTTCCCCACCCAAAATAGTAGTAAAGTTATCATTTTGCTGAAAACTCAAGTCACCGAAAGACGAGTCACCCGCAAAAGAAATACTAGATTCACCTACAGATAAATCATCTATAAAATCGATAATGTTATCCAGATTGAATACAATTCTACCTCCATTATTGTTGAATAGAAGTAAATTATCATTACCATGAGTATCACCAACCAACATATCATCTTCAACATTCCCAGTAATATCGTTACCTGGAATATCGATGGGAATTAACACTCGGTCGATACCTTGGATAATACCGTTACTAGCCTCGATATTTGCTAAATCGTCTATGAAACTAGGGTTAGTCAAATCTGGTTCGTTGTCTACTAACTCGTTTCCTTCAACGGTAAAACTAGCTCCTTCGAGTAAAGTATTCACCTCTTGTTGTTCAGTTATTAGAGCTTGTTCTTTCGCTTCCGGGGATTCGTGGTAAAGCAAAATATCCCGTAATAACGGTACTGGGTCTCCTTCACCAAGCTCCGTTAGAGAGTTCGCAATTGTTGAAAAAGCTTCTCCCTCATCCGTTCCTTGATATCCGAAATCTTGAGCTAGCTCGATAAAAGCTGCATCGGTAGGAGCAAACACTGTCAAATCTGCATTTACATCATTAACAGCACCTACTAAATCAGCAGTTTCTAGAGCTTCGAGCAGAATATCAAAATCCTGATTGTTACTATCAAATTCATTCCCACTTTGAGAAACAATACCAGCAATTGTAGGTAGATTGGAACTAGTAGATGCATTATCTGCCATTGTAAGATTCTCCTGAATATAGATGTCTGGAAAAAGGCTTTAAACTCGGTTCATTCATACAGCTACCACTGCATTATTGATGCAAATCATCCACACCCTTTATCTTCCAAAGGTCTGGAAAGGTGTAAACTCGAATCAGATTAGCAAAACTTTTATTTAATTCTTTACCTAACTTAAATTAGGTAGGTAAATATTGTCAAGCGGGATTTGAAGATTTAGGTAGTTATTCGTCACTTTTGAAACAAGTCAATTTCTAAGCTGTTAGCTTTGAGATACTGAATTAATATGATGGTAAATCTGTTAATGAACGATTTATTTTGATAAACGAGGTTCGGATTGTAAGAATTTAATTTCCATAGCTAACTAATAGCTATGTGAGCTTTGTTATTTACAAAAACTGTGTATTCGAGATAGTATAAAATAATTTAAATAAATTTGGATATTGATTTAGGAAGCTGGAGCGATTAAATCTTTCCTTTTATTAAAAATAATTGACCAAGAAAACCTATTTTAATTAATATCACGCAAGTGACTAATATAGATAAAAAAGCAAATAAAAGCTCTTCACGGGAAGCTGTTCTTGATGCAGCAGAAAAATTGTTTACTATTCGAGGTTATAAGACTGTAAAGCTAAAGCATATAGCTGACGATTTAGGTATTAAGCAAGCTTCAATTTATTATCATTTTCCTTTGGGTAAAGAAGATTTATATATTGAAGTAATGCTGCGTCATTTAGAACATCGACGCATCGCATTTGAAAAATTAATTTCAAAGTCAAAACCAAATTTAGAAGACTGTTTGTTTAATGTGGGAGTTTGGTTGATTAAGCAACCTCCCCTTAATGGTGCAAAAATAATAATTAATGATTTACCAGAGCTATCTTCAGATAAAGCAAATCAATTAGAAGAAGCAATTTATAGCGGTAGTTTTGCTCCGATAGAATCTTTATTTACTCAATATAAACATCAATTAAAAGAACAGTTTCAGAGCAACCCAGGTTTTGTAGCGGGTAGTTTTTTATGTTCGATAGAATCCCTGTATGCAGTTAAACATTATGGGAATAAAACAGATGAAGAATTAGTTGTTGATTTAATCGAGTTGATTTTGAGGGGTGGTTGTTCGGATTGATTTTTTTTGGCTAGAGCTTGAGTTTTTATACTAATTATGAATTTGTATAGCATTCCTAAATCATTTGTAAGATTTTAGAAACCCGGTTTTTCTAAAAAATCGGGTTTCTGGCAATTATCTTTCTCACGACTCATCTAGGATTGCTATATTTAATCACTCTTGTGATGCTTGTAAATTGTATTTTACTTACCCGCTATACAATTTTTAACTTAGGTAAATCGAGCTATAGCGTTTATCAAGCAACTGAGTTACAGCGATTAACCTCACCCCAATAAAGCTGTGCTTTATATCCCCTCTCCTTATTAAGGAGAGGGGTCGAGATGAGGTTTTATGGTGTACTTTATTAGAGTGAGAAAAGCTATATAAAAAATAATCCATTAGAGATATTTAAACTTAGGAATAAATCTACTTTTACATTACTGAAAAAAATGTTTGAATACTGTTATAAACAACATTACAAATGTGACATAAATCACTGGTAAGCATTATGTCAAAATCAAAGAATTTCCTCTCCGATTTATTTGATTTTTCCTTTTCTAAATTCATCGCTCCTAAATTAGCTGGATTGCTTTATGTTATAGGTCTAATTTTCTCAGGAATATATACACTTATTTTCTTTTTCGGGGGCTTAGCTGCTTTAACTTCTGGAGAACCAATAGGTCTATTAGCTTTGATTTTTGCTCCTTTAGGATTTTTTCTGTATGCAATTTTTATTCGTGTAGCTATAGAATCTATGATTATTGGATTCCGTACTGCTGAAAATACAGCCCGTACTGCTGAGAATACCGAGTACTTAAGAAATCCATAATCAATACAGGATTAAAGTTTTGCTTTAATTCTACTTTGGGAGACGTTATATCTAACGTCTCTACAACCTATCAGAATTAATTCAGTTAATCATTAGTAAAAGCATTTTTCCGTCTTTTCGCGCTTATAAAAATCACAATTTTGGAGATAATAATTTTAGCAAAAAATCTGTAATACACTTCAAAATTTAATGGTGAATTATCTAGATTTAAAATTATACATAATTCGTAATTTTCTTAATACATGATGGTGCGTTACGGCTGCACTAACATATCATTTCCCCGCACATTATTTCGTGCCGTAACACACCCTACAACTACAACTAACAACTAACTCCTAACTCCTAACTCCTAACTATTTTTTATCTCTTTAAAATCTTCTGTCGCATTCGACTAACAAAAAGATTTACTTCCGGTAAATTCATCATCGAAGCGATAACTCCGAAAATTGCTAATCCGACAAGACCAGATACTGCTAATTGCAAAAGCTGAATTAAGAAATTTTCTGTATTTATAACTTGTTCGATACCAAAAGAAGTTGCATAACCCGCGACTCCCGCTACTACACTACCAACAGCTAATCCTAATATTGGTAAACCCCATTGTACGAGGGGTAAACCGTTTAATTTACGATTAAGCAAGAACAATAACATGAATACAGAACTGCAATTTACTCCTACAGTTGCTAATACTAAACCGGGTGCGCCTAAATTAAAAACTTTGATAAATAGATAGTCAAATAAAGCATTAAGAAAAATGTTTATCATACTGATACGAAAAGGTGTATCTCCATCACCCAAAGCGTAAAATACCCTTACCAAAACATCGCGTCCCAGATAAACAAACATCCCAATTCCGTTTACAACTAATAAAGAAGCAACTAATTTTGTATCTTCTGGGTCTAAAGCCCCGCGCTGGTAAACTATTTTTACTATTAAATTTGCTAAAGCCACTATTAAAGCACCCAGGGGAAGCATGGTAAAAGCTGAAAGCAATAATCCCTGACGGATGCGTAATTTTAAATCTCCCCAATTTTGTGGGTCTGCTAGTCGAGCAAATATTGGTAATAAAGGAACTAAAATTACCCCAGAAATAATTCCTAAAGGTGTTTGTACCAACAATCCAGCACTAGCTAAAGCAGGTGCAACTTTGGTACTAATAAATGAAGCGAAAAATAAATCGGTATAAAGATTAATTTGTAGCATCCCAGAAGAAAAGGTCGCTGGGCCCATTATTTTTAGAACTTCCTTAACTGCTGGTTGATTAAAATCAAATCGCAGTCGGATTCTTCCCATACCCGCTTTTGTTTGCGCTGCTAGCTGCACAAACCACTGCAAAAGCGCACCAGCTAAAGTTCCCCCCGCTAAAACAGTTCCTCCCAACATCGCATATTCGGGAGTACCGATTTTGTCACCAACTTGCAGGTAAAAAATACCTACTGCAACAATTACCGCAGTACTGGAAAACAAAGGACTGATAGAAGGAAGCCAAAATACATTAGCAGCATTCAACACTCCAAAACCAATACCAATTAAACCAGCTAAAACAGCCATCGGAGCCATAACCCGCAACTGACGGATAGCAATTTCTCTAACTAATTCCTTACTCGGTTCCTGCAAACCGGGAGCAAAAATATCAATAAATAAAGGAGCAGCAACAACTAAAATAATCGAGACAACCAGCAGTATCCCACCAATCAGCGTCATAATCGTTTCCACCAACGGTGCTGCTTCCTCCTTATCCCGCTTAGCTAAAACGCTGACTACAGCACTGTAAAACGGGCCATTAATACCGCCCAATAAAATCAGTAAAAACCCTGGTATCGTATAAGCATATTGAAAGCCCGCAAAAGCAGGTCCTAAACCGAAAGCAGCAGCCATAACCAACTGCCGCACCAAACCAAAAACCTTGCTGATTAAAGTAGCAGCGGCAACAATACCAGCAATACCAGCAAAAGAACGAGAAGGTTTATCCTGTTGTTTCGTCACAAATAATACCTGACAATAATCTAACGAAAGATAACTCAGAGTATTTAACCAGAAATTTAGTTAGTAGTCAGGGAAAATTTGACAAAAAAGGTTAAAGAGTTAGGAGTTAGGAGTTAGGAGTTAGGAGTTAGGAGTTAGTAATAGTAAGTAGCAAGTTATTAAGTTCTCTCCCTCTCCCCCTATCTCCCCATCTCCCCATCTCTCTCTCCCTAATCCCGACAACCCAAGCTATAGCGCGTTTCCACACCAGTTTCCGGGTTCACTCCATCAGCGCGATCGCACATTAATTTGATTTGATAGCGGTCGATTATCGCGTCTGTGAAATCGGCTCCGGTAATCTCAGCATCAAAGAAGCGAGTACGACTCATTGTTGCTCCGGTAAAGTTAGCATTCTTTAAATTGGCAAAATCGAGTGTTACTTGGTCAACTAAAGCATTAGTAAAGTTTGCTCCTTCTAAATTAGCTCCGAGCAAATTACCTTTAGTAAACATAGCGTTTGTTAAATCAGAAGCTTGAAAATTAGCTTCCCGCATTTCAGCAGAAATAAAATTGACTCCGGTTAAATCTTGATTGGAGAAATCACGACTTTCTAAATTTGTACTACTATAGTTAATCGTGTTTGTTTGAGCAAAAGCTGGATGAGAATCTAGTAACACCCACAACCAAGCCAAACATAAAACGAATACCAAACCTAATAAACGAAAAAGAATTTTTTTCATAAACCTAAATTTTGTTAGTGGATAGTTGTTAGTAGATAGTAGATAGTGGATAGTGGTTAGTGGTTATTAGAACAACCAACAACTAACAACTAACAACTAACAACTAACAACTATCTACTAGCAACTATTTCCAATCTTTATCAATACGAATTGTTAGGTCAGATTTTATATCGCCAGTGGCAGATACATCAATATGATTGATGCCAAGAATTTGCTGTAACTCTTCTGCTGCTTGTTTGTTACCTTTTTGTACTATGATTTGAGATTTGGCTTGGGTGTCCGACCAGTTGGGCAAAGCGTAAACATTTGTAAAGCCCCTTGCTTTGAGAACTTCCATAACTCGTTGAGTTTGTTGGGGTCGATTTCCTGTATTTTGGACGGCAATTTTTAAGCTTGTGAGGGGTTTATTAGTTTGTTTGAGACTAGCTAGATTTACTCCAGCATAATCGGAAAGTAAATTGGCTTTTCCGGTCAAATTCAACCAGTAACTATCGGGATCTGCACTTAATGGGCTGAATATTCCCGGTAACATAGTCATTTGAAAATCATCTCGCTCCACTTGAGAAGCAAAGTTTACCAAAGCCATCATTTCTTCTAGCTTTAAGTTGGTGTCAAAATACTTCCGCATTACCCGAGTTAATTGGGGTAAGCGAGGTAATACTCTAGGACTCCAAAGACGTTCTCGTAAAGCTAACAACATTGTTTGCTGTCGCTGAACTCTTTCTAAATCTCCGGAACCTCCTTCCCGAAACCGGACGTATTGTTGTGCTTGTTCTCCATTCAAGGTTTGCCAACCACCCACTAAATTTATCGATAGTCTTTGAGCCGAATCTTTGTAGCGCATGGGCTTCGGTACAAATACTTCTACTCCCCCCAACTGGTCTACCAATTCCTGCATTCCAGCAGTAGAAATGCGAATGTAGCGGTGAATCGGCGCATTACTTAAACTACGACTGACCACCCGTGCAGCTAAAACCGGGCCACCAGATGCGTTAGCTTGAGATACTTTATTTAACCCTTCTTCGGGAATCGAGATCATCGTACCCTTGGGAATCGAAAGCACCCGAATAGTCTCGTCTTGGGGGTTAACCCGTACCAGTAACATAGTATCGCTAGTTCCAGAAAAACTTTCTGGGGAGCCTTCAACAGTACCGGGTACGGGTTCGATTCCCAAAACCAAAATATTCATTGGTTTTCTAAGCTCGTATTGAGAAATATTACTCCATAAAGCCCCCGGTAATGGAGCGTCGTCAGAATCTAATGCAGACCATCCCATTTCACCTTCGCTTTTTTCGATTCCACTCCATAACGGAGTCCAAAGTGCTAAAGAAGATACCAGTAGTCCTGACAAAGTGATCCCCATGACAACCGTGAGAATCCAAAACAGCCATCTGGGCATTGCCAAACCCAGGCGATAATAAAGCTGACTGGGAATAGAACTAGTTTTTTTACTATTTTTTGGCTCAACCTTGACTAGCTGACCACCTACAGGAGCTTGACTCTCTAAATCTTGCTCTTGCTCGTATATATCGCGATTTTCCCAACTTTCGATTTGTTTTACCACAACTCACTCCCCACTAACCAACACCTAAAAACAATGTTAATTCAAGCCAAAAATATTGCCACTTTGAAATCCCGCTATACACTTGAAGTGTCCTAATAATGGTTGACAAGACAACATGACTAGTCGATTGTTCCCCGTAATTCTTGCAGGTGGTAAAGGCGAACGTTTTTGGCCTCTTTCTCGACGAACCCGACCTAAGCAATTTCTAAATCTTGATGGCACCTCTCGAAGCTTAATGCAAGCCACTGCTGACCGGTTGCTGCCGCTGACTGATGGTTGGGAGTCCTTATGGGTAATAACTTCTAGTCTCATCGCAGATGGAGTTAAAGAGCAATTACCCGAATTACCTGAAGCCAACTTGCTTGTAGAACCACAAGGAAGAGATACGGCTGCTGCGGTAGCCTGGGCTAGTTTGGAAATTAAAAAGCGTTATGGTGAAGACGCTGTAATTGGCTTTTTCCCTGCCGACCACTGGATTGCTGACCAAGAGGCATTTGCTTCTACATTAAGTGCAGCAGCAGAATTAGCGGCACAAAATCCGGCGATTGTAACGCTCGGGATCAAACCTACATTTCCATCAACAGGCTATGGCTACATAGAACAGGGTGAAAAATTTGGTAGCTTTAACAACTTGCCAGCCTATCACGTGAACCGCTTTACTGAAAAGCCCGACCGTAACACGGCAGAAACTTTTTTACAAACCGGACGCTTTAGTTGGAACAGCGGCATGTTCTTTTTTAGAGCAGGTATTGTTATCAAAGAATTATATACTTATGCTCCAGAAATCATCGAGCCTATTGAAAAAAATGGTCCAGATATTTATCCCGAACTCCCTAAACTAAG
The DNA here is from genome assembly GCA_937884685.1 of uncultured Calothrix sp. Taxonomy (GTDB): domain Bacteria; phylum Cyanobacteriota; class Cyanobacteriia; order Cyanobacteriales; family Nostocaceae; genus Rivularia. The sequence goes on along the minus strand of CAKZYM010000500.1, from coordinate 628 downwards.
TGTAGACTACGCATTGATGGAAAAGACCAATCTAGCATACGTCTTACCAGTCGAATTTGGCTGGGACGATTTAGGAGATTGGAACGCCATTGAAAGACTACTCAAAAAAGAAAAAGAACCAAACGTTGAGCTTGCTACTCATGTAGGATTAGACACCAAAGGAACCATTCTCTACGCCAGCAATGAAGATGATGTAATTGTTACTATCGGGCTTGAAGATGTAGTAGTCGTTCGCGACAACAATGTCACGCTCATCGTCAAAAAAGAACGCACCCAAGAAATTAAGCAAGTACTTAAAAATCTACAGTCCGATTCCCGCTTTACCGAATTACTGTAACGTAACTATAAAGTAACTATGTCTTAAGGATTATAAATTGGTGGTTGGGTAATAGAAAATACAAAAATCTACCTTGCCCAACCACCAAACCCCAAAGCTTTATACCCAAAGTCAAAATATCTAGTCAAAAGCTCAAACCCTTGGCAGAAGCGTAAATCGTGTTTTTTCTACTAGTATAACTATTCAGTTAACAGTTAACAGCGCAAAGTGCGGTCTTGGGGGTTTCCCCCATGAGCAACTTTGTAAGAGAGTGAGCAGTTAACAGAGAAGAGAGGGGGGAGAGGGGGTAGA
>CAKZYM010000499.1 GCA_937884685.1 uncultured Calothrix sp. | reverse complement strand
CAGGGTGTCGGGTAAAATGTTTGTTCAGATCCTTGGGATGCTCCCGTTGCTGTTCCCTATCAAGAATTCCCAGTTTCTTCAACTGAATGTGTTTGATTATTAGGATGAAAATAATCGTAAATCTCCTGTGCTAGACGCTGACCGATTCCAGAAACTTCGGATATTTGGGCGGGTGTTGCAAGTCTGATGTAGTCTATGGAACGAAAATGCGCTAACAGTTGCTGTTGACGATTATGTCCTAGACCGGGAATTTCATCTAAACGGGAACGACGTAATTTTGCGGTACGTTGTTGACGGTGGAAGGTGACTGCAAAACGGTGAGCTTCGTCTCGCAAACGACGCAGTAATTGGACTCCGGGTTGCTCGGATTCTGTTTTTAATGGTATTGATTCTCCCGGTACAAATATTTCTTCCCGTCGTTTCGCTAGACTGACAACTCGCACGTCTTCTAGTAAGTTTTTTTCTTGTAAGACAGCAACAACCGAAGATAATTGTCCTTTTCCACCGTCTATCATTACTAAGTCGGGAAAATCGGGATTACCTATTCTTTTTAATTGCGGGTCTTCTATATATTTACGAAACCGTCTGCCGATAACTTCAGCTAATGAAGCAAAGTCATCTGAGTGACCTATTTGGATTTCAGGATTTCTAATTTTGTAGTGACGATAATGCTGCTTTGCTGGTAAACCATCGATAAACACAACTTGTGAAGCTACTGCATTTGAACCTTGAATGTGAGAAATATCATAACCTTCGATGCGATGGGGTAGTTCGGGTAAATCGACTATAGCTGCTAAATCTTGTAGTGCTAAATTATTGCGATCGCCAAGTTTTTGCATTCTTTGCAGTTCGTAATTAGCGTTTCGCTCTACCATTTCAATTAGTTCTGCTTTTAGTTGACGCTGGGGATTAACTATAGTGACTTTTTTGCCTCTGCGTTGACTCAATGCTTCTGCTAAAATTTCTGCATCTGATAAATCGTATTGAACTATAATTTCTGTGGGAATTTCTACTGAGTCGGCGGTTTGATAATGTTCTTCTAATACCCGCTGCAATATATCACCAAATCCAGCTTGTGCGTCGGCTAAAAATGCCAGTCTTCCTACTAATTGTCCGGCACGAATTTGAAATAGTTGAATACAGGCATGTTTATCATCTGCGGCTAGGGCTATAGCGTCCCGAGAAACGGTATCATCTGGTAAAGATACTTTTTGGTCGGCGTTTAGGGATTTCAAACCGGCGATTTGGTCTCTTCTACGCGCCGCAGTTTCAAAGTTTAATTCTTCAGATGCTTGCTGCATCTGCTGGTTGAGCGTATCAATTAACTCACTAGTCCTACCTTGGAAAACCATCGCCACCTTTTGTACGATTTTACGGTATTCTTCTGGTGTAACTAACTCTTGGCAAACACCAGGACACCTTCCCAAGTCATAATTTAAACAAGGTCTATCTTTAAATAAAGGTTGCGGTCTTTGTCTTAAAGGAAATATTCGCTTACATAATCCCAATACTCCTCGTAACAGACGAGAATCAGTATAAGGACCGTAATATTTATCTTTTTCTTTGCCAAGCCTGCGTTTGCGGGTAATATAAATTCTTGGGTATTCTTCAGACCAAGTAATACAAACGTAAGGATACTTTTTATCATCCTTGAGCAGCACGTTGAAATACGGCTGATGCTGCTTAATTAAGTTGGCTTCTAAGGCTAACGCTTCTGCTTCAGTATCAGTGACAATAAACTCGATATCTGTGACCAGTTGTACCATCATTGCGATACGGTCGCTCAGCTTTTGCGATTCTCGGAAATAAGAACGAACCCGCGTTCGCAACTTCCGCGACTTACCGATATATACGATACGGTCAGTTGCATCCCGCATTAAATAAACCCCTGGTTCGGGGGGGATTTCTTTTAAACGATTTTCCAGACGTTCTGGATTTTTCAACAGTGGTAAAGCTTCAGCAGATTTAGTCACAACTCAGTCTGGTAATTATAAAAAACTTATTTCGACCCACGCTTCTCATTTTAGGTAAAATCACCATTGTTGGACGCGGATTTTGGTTTTTGTCCAGCAATAGGGTTCAAAAGAGTATGAATTTATGACTGGTCATACTTACGATTGCTTTTCTGAAAATTATTTTTAACGTACTTGTCTTTAAAACCTAGTAATAATTACTATTTATTCAACTATCTTCTTAATGTACGACAAAGTCTTGAATTATTACTCAAGATTCTTTCAAAGTTGGCATTACAAAGTTGGCATTAACTTAAATATTTACATTTTGCATGAAAAATAATGAGGTTCCGATTTTTATGTTTTTCTTGGCAAGTTTTATAAACTTTAACA
>CAKZYM010000498.1 GCA_937884685.1 uncultured Calothrix sp. | reverse complement strand
AAACTCGTTACCAAGAACCGTAGCGCAATCGGCGTATTCGATGGCTTTATTTGGTTGCTCAAATCTTCGAGGACTTAAAGTAATCCCGCGTCTTTGCTGCAACCCTAATAACCTATTAGCTTCTGCGGCATTATGAAACAAAAGATGTGCTGAATCAGAATGAAATATTTTGATGCAATCTTTATTTAAAAATGGGATGCATCTTTGTAAATTCCACCGTGTTTCAATAAAAAAGGCGTAATTTTTTTTCGGAATAAATACATCGTTATAAAACCATATAACATCAACGTTATATCCCAAATCTAAGAAAGTCTTAGCCATTTGCAAACATTCCCAATGTTGGGTATGAAAAATTGGGACGGGTTCTCCCGGTTTTAAAGTAAATGGATTTAAAACGTATGAAAGTAGTACATTACCGACTGCTGGAGTATTTGGCTCAAGTGAAATCATCCGTCGTCTTTCCAGACGACCTTGTATTTTATCGGCTACTACAGCAACATTTTCAGTTACGCGCTTAATTAAATTGTTTTTCATAAATAAATGCCCCCTGACAAAGCTGAATAAAGTTTTGACTAACGATACAGAAATTTGATGTTGTCGTAATGAAGAATCTATCAATATAAATTGAGGGAAATTCTTCATTACATAACTTATTTCTTCTGCGCTACTTAGGTCAAATGGTAACGTAACCCATCTATGAAGAGAAACGCTATTTTATCTAGCTACTGCTAAGGTTTTGGATGGAGCAAAATAAGCGTTTTGTTCTTCTCGTAGCTTATCGCTGAGTCTGCCTTGTGGTAATTCTACGTCATCGTAGGTGAGAACTTGGTCTTTGGAAATGTCTCGCTTTAAACGACATCCTTCAGCTAGTCCCATTGGTAATAGGTTTTGTTCGCGAACTACTTCGGAGTTCTCGCACTGACCGTAGGTCATGTAGTAACCAATCCCATCGAGGGTATCCCCAGCTTTGAGATTGATTTTAGCGGTAGCTACCACATCTACAATTGGACCTCCCAAAGGAGACATTACAGCATCGCCAAATAATACAGCGCGGGCTACTGAGAGAGGAACTTCAAAATGACACAGATGATAAGGAGTATAGAAGCTGTAAAGCGGACCTTCACCTAATTTGTACAGGTTGAGAT
>CAKZYM010000497.1 GCA_937884685.1 uncultured Calothrix sp. | reverse complement strand
GAACTAATCGGAAATTCTTGTGGTTTTTGTTCGTTGAGAAATGGTTCTAGAGCAATTAAATATTTACTACTTGAAATATTTGAACTATCTAAACCTATATTTTTTAAACGATTAGATAATTCCCGACCCCCTGCTATAGGAAATATATCATCTTGTAAAAATTCCGTATATTCTGCATCTTCAATATTGACAATCTTAGATTGAAGATTAGATGCTATTTTTGGCAAACTTGCATTTTTATTATCTTCTTCCAAGAGAATAGTTTGATATTGAGATTGTTCTAAAGCAACTAAATATTGTTTAGATTTTGATATCTCCTCTCGCGGTATTTTTAGCTTTTGTACTAAAGATAATTTACTATCATATTTTTTCTCAGGTTTTAGAGCAATTAACGTACTTTCTGCCGTACTATTACGCTCCTCTACTAACTTCTGTAGACTCGCTGGTAGATTTTGATTATCATTCTCAGACGTTCTTAAAGCAGTTAATATATATTCTGCTGCATGATTCCGCTCATTTACTAACTGTTGTAAACTAGCAGGCAAATTTGTATTGCTATCTTCAGCTTTATTTAAAGCAATTAGATTATTTTTGTTGTTTTTATTCTTATTTAGATTGACTGCTTCAAGGGCTTCTACAAGTTTTTTTGAACGATTATATTTTATGCTACTTTTACTAGCCTTATTTTCAGTCGAAGCTTTACTAGATTTGTTCGGATTGCTTGGCTCGGATTCTGAGTTATTGGTAGATTCAGCACCTGCTACGAGTGGGTATAATACCACACTCATAGCCCCTGCCATCGCGCCTATTAATCTAAAATCGAAAATACTTGCATGGCTTAATTGTCGTTTCATTTCTGTCTGTCCTCCCCAAAACTTGGAGTGACTGCGAAGTTCATTCTTACCATTCCACCGGGTTCTAAATTTACGAGCCGTGATTGGCTATTACGCTCTTTAAATTTGACATTAGGAGCCAAAGTATAACCGGGTAAACTCTGTAAATCCAAAACACCTGTATGTTTCCCTGGTAATACATTCTTGCATGAATACAAACCTTCTGGGTCAGTAGTATTACGATTCCCGTCTTCCAAGAAAATTACCGCATTCGGAACTCCAGGTTCCCCTGGTTGCTGTTCCCCATCAAAATTCTTATCTACAAATACGCGACCGATAATAGTACCGCAATCGGAAGTAATACCAGGTCTAATTTTTAGTAAATGTGTAGCTGGACCATCTTTCACTGCGAAATCATTATCAACACGTTCCGCACTAACACTAGCTGTATTGCGTCCCGAACCTCTTACCGCGTCCGGGGTTAATTTAGCAGCGTAAGCTATATTTAGTACTCCACCTTCCGGAATTGTTGCGTCAGTACTAAAAGTTACATTAGAACCATTACTTTGGGTAGTTACCGTAACCTCTTCATCGCCAATTTGACCGCGAACCGATTCCGGTAAGAATTTAAATCCGAGAGGGAATTGGTCAGTAACAACCACATCATTTAAACCAGAATCACCGATATTTCTTAACGAGAGACGATAAATTGTAGTATCACCCGGTTCAGCAGTAGCGCGATCGCCAGTTTTGGTAATGCGGATTTGTTCGGTGGAACATAAACCTAAATTAAATCGTAATGCCAAACTTAAACCAACTCTTTCCGCATCCTCAATAATCAAAGCTCGATCCGAAATCTGATTATCCGAAATTTGAGTAGCACTTGCATTATTCTCTAAAGCAGTAATAGGTTGACCGTCTACAGCAGTAGCAACATAGGTGAGGATATTACCATCCAAGCTTGTAATTTCTAACCTTATTCTTCGTTCGGGGAGATTAAAATTATCCGGAGGATTAACAACTAAAATATAAGTTCTACCTACGTCAGTTTGACCTTTAGCTTGGTCGAATAAGAAATTATAAACCCCTCGTCTCTCTACCCCATCAATACTCGCAACTCTTTCATTTGATAACCGATAATTGTTAGTATTTGTTATATTCGGCTGTATGCCTAAAGGTATATTATTATTAGGAATATCGGGTACTTCCGTAGTGGTTAAGTCAACCTCAGTTCCTGGTTCTGTCCCGGTTGGATCGTTAGGATCGACATTAAATAAAGTAACCGTGAAACCCGTATAATCCTCTAATTCCTCTCCGTTACAACCCAAAATTTGTCCAAAAGGATCTACTAATTCTGAATTTGGTCCAAAAGGATCGACGAATCCCGAACTCGAGGTAGAATTATTGGGAGTAACTGTAACTTGATTACTAACTTGTCCTAGAAAATCCCTACCAGTAGCTTTATCTTTATAACTATAGCTAGCAGTATTTTTCAGTTTTGGAAGTTCAGCTTCTTGAGCGAATGCAGATATTGAACTTTGAATAAGGCTTCCAGCTAAGAAAGTAACCGCTATCCGTTTCAACCAGCTACCACCATAAATCTGGTATCGTTTTTTTTGGCGGCGCACAAAACATATCTCCTAAATATAATCTGGTAATCTGAGAATTTATTTATATGATTATTGATTTTTACCTTTACACCCTTGATGCAGAGACGTAGCATTTTCTTATACTACGCCCCCTAAAAGATAAAATAGTTTTAGCGCACTCTTACTTGATAAGTTCCATCCACTCCTGATTTCGCAGGAACAGAATTCTTGAAATTCCAGCGAATGTGAGTGTAAGCAGTATCCGGTGCAGGACGAGTTGCTAGTTCACCTGATGGTAACTTAACTTTTACAGTCGGATTTGCCACATAAGTCTTACCACCGTCAATACTGTAAGTAATTTGTGCATTTACATTTTTATTAACAGTCGCAGAATTGACGACATAAACCATTCCTCTGGGAATAGCTTGATTAAGATTCAGATTTTTAACTGCTTTTTCCCCATTATTGGCACCATTGATGGAGTAACGCAGTACATCTCCTGGATGAACTGTATCGCCATTTTTTATACTTGCCCAAGTAATTTTTTGCTTACCTTCAGCATCTTGCTTAACAAATTTTTTTGCTGCACTTAAGGTCAAATGTACTTGTCCTTTTTTGGCATTTTGCGCGATTGCAGTTCCACCACTGAACAAATTAGCAACAATAGGAGTTGGACTGCTAAAAGAAATAGTTGCGATTAAAGCTAAAGCACCTAAACCAGCAAATGAGCAATGTTTTATCTTCATTATCAAGACCTCTGCAAATTAAGAATAAAATCAACGATGGGTAAAGAAAACACTTTTATATCAATTTCAAAAGAAAAAACCGGGTTTCTATTCCTGATATTTCAAATTTTTGAGCAATTCAAGTCACAAAAACCCGGTTTCTACTTAAGGAAAGAGAGCAGAATAGAGATGTTGGATTGCAACATCTCAGTTGGATAATTTAGTTAACCTTACGTTGGAAGGTGAATTCTCCATCTGTTCCTGGTGCAACAGGGTTTGTTACTTCGTTTACATACCTAGTAACATCAGTGTTAGCATCTGTACCAGTTTGGTCACCCGCAGTTGTTGTTGCAGGGTTGCCACTGAAGAACAGTATGTTGGAACCATTAGAATCTGCAGCAGTACCAACTACGTTACTGGTATCGATGATATTATCACCATCACTGTCTAGTGCCCAGTTGTTATCAGCAGCGCTACCACCATTAGTATTTCCACCAACACCATCTTCTTCGATTACTACCTTATCGGCATCTAAAGTAACGTTACCAGTTCCGGATTGAGCTTCGGAGATGTTGGTATAGGTAGTCCGATACTCAATAATATTATCCTTGGAAGGTGTCTTCGGTTCCTTGCTGAATGTACCATCATTATTGATTGGATCTGGTCCATCACCTTTGAGAATTCTAGTTTCTTTATCTAGTCTCAAGTAACCGGTATATACTCGGTCAATAGTAATGTTTTGTACAGAATCATTGGGAGTACCGTCATTATTGGTGTCGATGAAAGCTGTGATCGGAACAGGGAAACCACCAACGAAACCTTGAGTTGGATCTGTGGGATCTTCTAAGTCAGTAGATAAAGGAGTTCCATCAGGTAGATTGACTTCAACACCGTAGTTGACTTCAGCACCTGGAGCTACAGCAGGAACAGTAATAACAGGGTCGGTAGTAGTAAACTGTGTACCATTCCAGGTATAAACTGCTGAATCTGCTCCAAAACTAACAGTTACAGTAGTATTATTAGGTAAATCTTCAGGATTAGCAGGTGGGGTAGGAATCAAGGAGATATCAGCAGCAGCACCACCTCCATTAGAAACGGAAGTGGTGATAGGTACCGGTGAAGGGTCGATAGTATTACCTGCATCAGGTGCGACACCGGGAGGTACTAAGGAAGAATTGTTAGTGAAGTCATCATTATTATCGTTGGGACCAATAGCATCCGCAGCACCGTCAGGTCCATTCACTAGTTCATTTGCAGTTGGATCAATTACAAACTGGTTGACTTCACCATCTGGACCTGTACCGCTGTTGTTGTTACCAGAGTCAACTTCCATAGTGTTAGGGTCAGCAATACCAGTACCTACAGTCGGTGGTGCATCGGGAACGCCATCAGGATTACCACCAGGACCTGTTGTATCGGTGCCTGCTGGTGGCGTACCATTATCGTTAAAGTTACTGGGGTTGTTGTCACCAGATTCATCAATTACTGGGGGATTATTGGTAGTGGGGTCATTATCACCATCAGGAGTACTACCAAATAACTGAGCAATATTGTTTACAGTTAATGGTGCTGTGACTCCTGACTCAACGCTCAAATTAATAGTGAAACCTGTAACAGGTGGACCGGGGTTTACAGAAGTAACAACGTCTGGGTCGTTAACAAAACCGATGCGGGTTACATCTGCTAAATTTGCCGGTGGAGTTGTATCGAATGTTGTCCATTGTGTAGCTGCATCATTAGCATTAGCAGCAATAGTAGCATCAGTATATACAGCTTTCCAACCAGGAGGTGCGCTAAAGCTCGCGAAATCTGTACCAGCAGGAATTGCATCAGATATTAAGATGCGTGTTTGTTGAGAACCATCCAAGGTAATAGGTGTACCAACTAAGGGTGCTGGATTAATTCCATTTCCAGTGGGGTCATTTTGCTCAACTTCTATACTAAGGTCGTAAGCCAAAGTATCATCAGTAATATCAGTTAAAGTTCCCGAATTACTGTAATCACTACGCTCCTTAAGTATCTTCGCTAAAGCATAGGTTTTTAGAGCTTCATCAACAGTAATTTCTTGAGTAGCACTAGCTTCACGAGTTCCGTTAACTGGATCTCCATTGACTTCACCAGCAATGTCAGTAGCAGCATTGCCAGTATTATTTGGGTTATCTACAGTGTAAACGTCACCACCATTTGGATCCCGTTGTTGGTTTTGGTCATCACCGGGAGTATCCCCTAACTTAACTGTAATAGGTGTACCTGCTGTAGCTCCAGCAGTAACTTCAACAGGAACCCGAACTTGTACTGTACCGTTAACTGGAACTGAACCTGTTTCAATCTCAGTTGTTGTAATTGGTGTCCATGTAGCACCACCATCGGTACTGAATTCCAAATTACCACTAACTGAAGCTGGACCTGTTGTAGTTGCTAAGTTCGGAATTCTGAATTTTGTGGGGTCGTTACCTACGTTAGTAACGGTGTAGTTAAAGTAGAATTGATCTCCAGCATCAGCAGCACCGTCTCCATCTGCATCATTTATCGGTGTAGTACCAGCAGTTGTAACGGTGATACCTGCAACTTCCGCAACCTGAACAACAACTTCATTAGATGTAGTGTTAATTGGTGTGTTGGGATTATTAGGATCTTCATAAGTTGCGGTCGCGCTGTTCTTAATTTCCCCACCCGCTGATGTGGCTTGAGCTAATACAGGAGCAACAAATTGGAATATACCGTTAGCAATTAATGCAGATGCAACCAAGGAACGATAGATACGTCCCTTTTTGACAAATTTCTTTTTCTGTGACATTTTAGAATTAATAGCAAATTATGACTTCTCAACCTGCGTGTAAGCACGTAGGTTCTTTTTTTTTGCAACTCCTTGGGGAATTGCCAATAACTTTCTAGACCTAAAAACTCTAGTTCTTGAGCATCACTTCAACCAAATAACTTTGATATTTCTTTGATATTTTCGGTAGATAGACTTAGCCCTGATGTCCGGAGGCTGCTATTTTGCTCTTAAACATAAGTTTCTTTTAGGCTTGTAATTAGTTGAAATATCAAAAGTATTTTCGGTAACAGATAAATCTTAAAGTTAAATCTTTACTATATCGTCAGTATAAATATGGAAATATCAAGAGAATGAAATATTTGTCCTGATTTTAGTAGTGTTTGCTTGAATACATTAAGTCGAAGAATAAACACGTAGTTAACTCACAATATCATAGTAGTTTATGTCACTGCTAAGTCGCAACTTATGTGTTAATCAAACTTAACTAGTAGTCAAACAAGTCAACTTTTCCTGGCATTTTTTTCGCTACTCACTACTTCTTCTTCTCACCTGCAATGTAGGCAAGTTCAAATCCCAACAGAAAAAAACTTTGAACTCACCTTTGAGGGGAAATTATCAGAAAACAATCGTTGGGTGGCTATGGCAAAGTTAATACCTTGGTCAAATTTTGAAGATGAATATGTTTCAATATTTCCGGAGAAATGGGCGCACCCGTCAAGTCTGTAAAAAAATT
>CAKZYM010000496.1 GCA_937884685.1 uncultured Calothrix sp. | reverse complement strand
ATTTATGTAGCTAGAGTCAATATGTCAATAGCTTCATATATATTCTAGTAGCTCTCTCTCAGTTTACAAAAATATACCAAATTATGGGGAGAGAATAAGAGTTGCACAAGGATAGTTAAATCCAAAAATATAGAATATAGTTTTTCAAAATTATTAACAAGTATAGATACTGTAAAGCTTTCATGCTCACGGGTTTATCCCTTATACATGAATCTGATTCAATTCAGCTTATTAATCTTTATAATTATAAATTTAGTTAGTTAACTGCATTTCGCATTTTGCGTAGAAAGTAGTCAATTTTATCTATAAAATATAGCATTTTTCATTTAATAAAAAATAAAAAATAATTTTGATATTCACATTGATTAATTATATAGTCAAAATAACCCTCGCTTTTCCCTACCCATTTATTCTAAAAAAATAACAGTATTATTTAGAGTATTTGAAATATAAATAGTTAGCTATGTAAATTTAAGTCCTCGCAAGCAGCATATTTTAAAAAAATAAAATCAGAATATACACTGATTTAGTTACAGTCACATTCAATTTAAGATGATATATAACTCCTATGGTGCATACTCGTATGAAGCTATAGTCATTGTTTAAATACTTGATTCACTATCAACAAATATATAGAGATTTCTAATTTATTAATTTAATTTATTAACGTAAATTTTTCTATTAATTGTTGTAGATTTTTCTTCGTATGAAGACAAGCATAGTTATTGCTGATTACTTGATTAGAAGCTCGCCATCGGTCGTAGATTTGCTTTTTTAATGACAAACAAAGCGGTTTATCTCATGTTGAGGTGCAGTCGCTTGTCTGGAATTTTAAAGGAAGACTTATTAATAAAAGGAACAAAGTATGAGCCATCCGGAAATGATGGTGTCGAGTGAACTACTCGATGAATTTAGAACTTGTACTCAAATACAATATAGTGGCAAATTAAATATCAAGAGTTCCAAAGGGCACAAGTGGATATTCTACTATCGATTGGGACGCATTGTTTGGGCTACTGGGGGAACTCATCCCTTCCGACGTTGGCGCAGACACATGACTCAACATTGCCCGGAAATAGATATTGACCAAATGCAGCTTAATTCCAAAGATTTATCAACATCTAATGATTACTGGGATTATAAACTGCTCGAAGTCTTGCATGAAAAACAGAAAATTAAGCGCGAACACATCAACTCGGTTGTAGAAAAGACTATAGCCGAACTGCTGTTTGACCTAGCACAACAAGCCCATTTCAATCAAATTCAGTGCGACCGGATTAATGACGTGATCCTGGAAGCACCGATGAGCTTTACAAGTGCAGATATGTCTCTAAAGTTCATGCAAGACACTTGGAAACACTGGTCTGAGGCAGGTTTGGCGAATTTTTCTCCAGACTTGGCACCAATTCTCCGCAGACCCGAACAGTTACAGCAGATGGTAAGTCCGGCCGTCTACAAAAACTTTGTCAATTTGATGAACGGTAAATACACTTTGCGAGATTTAGCCGTCAAAATGAAGCAAAGTCCTTTACCTATAGCTCGTTCATTATTGCCTTACGTGCTTAAAGGGATTATCGAATTAATACAAGTCCCTGATTTGCCTTTCAAGATAGGTGATGGTCAAAACAAGGCAACTGTAGAACAGGAACCAGAACCACCGTCCGGTCCTCTGATAGCTTGTGTGGATGATAGCCCGCAAGTATGTCAGATGCTCGAACAAATTCTTGTCCCTCAAGGTCTGAGATTTATCAAAATTCAAGACCCCGTTCAGGCTTTACCAATTTTGATTGAGAACAAACCAGACTTAATTTTCTTGGACTTAGTAATGCCAGTTGCTAGCGGTTATGAAATTTGCGCTCAATTACGCCGTATTTCAGTTTTTGCTAATACACCAGTGATTATACTTACGGGTAGCGATGGTTTATTTGATAGAGTTCGCGCGAAAGTAGTAGGTTCGACAGATTTTATTACTAAACCTGTTGTTGCTGACAAGGTAATGGGAGTTATACGCAAATATATACAAACTCCATCACCTACTAAAGATGACTCTAAATCGCAACCTTTAGCGTTCGGAAATTAGAAAATAAGGCTTATTCTGTATTTATATTTCAGTTTTGCCTTAACAAATTTAAATCTAAATTTGGTGTCGGCATAAGTATTTTTACTGAAGCTAAATTCGTAAAAAGTGCATCAAAATTAGAGAAATAATAAGCTTAATAATTGTCTAATATTTAGCTACCCAATTGCTGGTTTTTTTCATTATTAAATACAATTGATAGGTAATTACTATGAGTACTATTTTAGTTGTTGAAGACGGTCTCACAGATATGCAAAGAATTAGCTCTTATTTAAAACAAGCTGGTTACAGCGTTATGGGAGCAACAAGTAGTGAAGAGGCTCAGGAAAAAATTACTGAGAATAAACCCGATGTTATATTCCTTGACGTAATTTTACCTGGAAAAAGCGGTTTTGAAATTTGTCGAGAACTTAAAGATAATCCTAATACTAGTACTATTCCAGTCGTTTTCTGCTCTACAAAAAATAGTGATGTAGATAAAATGTGGGGCGATATGTTAGGTGCTGATGCTTTTCTTTCCAAGCCGGTTAATAAGGAAGAATTAGAAGGTGTTTTGCTACAACTAAAAAGGTCATAATCAAAAAACTAAAAGTAAATGATGTTAATGATTATATGTAAGGATAAATAATTTTGGATACGACAGAAGAAAAGTTTTTAAGCTTTAATTTAGGTATTAAAGATACAGCTATTATTTCATTGCAAAATGTTACTGAAATTTTACCTGTATCTTTAAATGAAGTTTGTAGCGTACCTCAGATGCCAAGCTGTGTATTTGGTATCTACAACTGGCGTGGTGAAATGCTTTGGTTGATAGATTTAGAAGAAATGTTGGGCTACTTACCTTATTCCTACGGTAGTAGCTTTGTTTCAAAAATGATGGCAATTATTTTAGAGAAAGAAGGTAAATCTATGGGTTTGTTGGTGCGACAAATCATGGATATTGAAGAGTTTAATTTAAACCAAATGAAACCTCCAGCACCCGAATTAGTTTCTCAAGAAGTTGTTCCATTTTTGCAAGGATATTTTATTAATTCTTCAGAAGAAATGATTGTGAATTTAGATGCTTCTGCAAT
>CAKZYM010000495.1 GCA_937884685.1 uncultured Calothrix sp. | reverse complement strand
GAAAACCTAGAAAATCTTACTTATTGTCTTGGAAATTGCGGTCTTGGGGGAAACTCCAAGACCGCAATTTCCGCTACTTATTACTTTTTACTTCTTACGAACGCAAGTGGTACTAGTCATCTAGAACAATTTTTCTGTTAAACACTGTTCAAATGTCACTATTGTTTGATTTTGCAGTACATTGTTACTGTATATTTGTATGCTAGAATACAAAAATTGCCTTACTGGTGCCTATACTTAGTTTTCGTCGCTCACTCTACGCCCACCTCAATTCTAAAGGCATCAAAAAAAGGTCGCTCGCGCACTCTAAATCCAACTTACTTTACTAACAAAGGCTAAATTTATAATTATGAAATCAAGGGAACATTCTACGCAAATCTCGAATATTTTGGTAGTTGGTAGTGGTGGAGCTGGATTAAGGGCAGCGATTGAGGCAAAAATGGCGGGGCTGGCGGTAACAGTCCTAGGTAAAAGAACTAAAGGAGATGTTCATACAGTATTGGCGGCCGGCGGGATTAATGCTGCCTTGAGCAATGTTGACCCGGAAGATTCTTGGCAGCAACATTTTGCTGACACCTACCTAGAGGGATATGGAATCGGTGAGCCACGAATAGTGGAACTGATGGCGAAGGAAGCACCAGATTTGGTCGAAGAAATCGATAGGTGGGGTGCCAACTTAGCAAAGCTAGAAAACGGCAAAATTGACCAAAGGTATTTTGGCGCACATACTTACAGAAGGACTTGCTATTCCGGTGACTATACCGGAAGGTCTATTTTGATGGCGCTGCTGAATAAAGCGAATGATTTGAATATTCCCATCCATGATTCACAATACGTGACGGAAATTCTGGTCAGGGATGGTACCTGCTTCGGAGCCATGTCTTTTAATATCAAAACTGGCGAAAGAACCGTTCATTTGGCAGATGCTGTCATTCTTGCCACTGGAGGTCACACCCGGATATGGCGTAAAAGTTCCTCAAGACGATACGAGAATACAGGAGATGGCTTTTACCTCGGTTTAAAAGTTGGCTGTAAGTTGACTGATATGGAAATGGTGCAATTCCATCCCACTGGCATGGTGATTCCCGAGGAAATTGCTGGTACGCTGGTCACGGAGGCTGTAAGAGGAGAAGGTGGACGGCTCATCAATGGAAAAGGTGAGCGTTTTATGAACAAATATGACAGTAAGCGCATGGAACTGTCTACCAGGGACCGGGTTGCTATGGCCAATTACACAGAAATTATTGAAGGACGAGCAACACCTAATGGTGGGGTTTATTTGGATATTAGCCACAGAGATAAAGACTTTATTCTTGAAAAACTCCCACGCATGTATCGTCAATACCTCGATGCATTAATGATTGATATTTCTAAGGAGCCTATGGAGGTTTCCCCAACAGCCCATTACTCAATGGGTGGTCTTGTTGTAAATCCTGATGACCATTGGACTGGAATTGAAGGACTTTACGCTGCGGGTGAAGTTACCGGAGGTCTTCATGGAGCTAATCGTTTAGGAGGTAATTCTCTAGCTGAGATACTTATTTTTGGAAAGCGTGCGGGTAGAGCTGCAGCAGATAGATCCAAGCAGATGGATGTTCACTTAAGATCCAAAAGTGTTATTCAAGCTGCACAGGAGAAAATTGACAGCTTTATTAAACAGGGAAGTGAACTAGCCAGACCATTGCAAAGAAATCTTAGGAATATTATGTGGGATTGTTGTGGTGTGGTGCGAGATCAAGATAAATTAAAAACGGGACTTGAAAAAATCGCCGATTTGAAAAAGGTGATTAAAGATGTGGACGTTAGGCTTGATTCGGAAGGCTGTGATGACCTCGTACTCGTCTTTGATTTAGAAGCATCAATTTTGTCTGCCGAAGCAACTTTGCTATCTGCGCTTGAACGCAAAGAAAGTAGAGGTTCACATCAAAGAAGTGATTTTCCAAATTCCAGTGAATCTGAAAAAGTAAACTATCGTATTCATTTAGATGAAAATCATCAATTGAAAATTTCCAGACATAATATTCAGCCGTTGGAAAAGGAGTTACAGAATATTGTTGCGGGGACAAATGAGATAAATAATTTTGAAGGTAAATTAATCGAATAAATTATCTACTCATATTTGATTTGTTAGAAAATTCGTAAAATGAAAATGTAGAGACGAGATATATTTTGTCTCTACTTGTATTTTATCAGATTATTGTTTAGATCAAGTCCGAATCAATACTGCTCGGTTAAGACTGTTATGTCGCAATAGTATTTTTCTACTCCCTTTATTCATGAATACTACCATCCGGCATCATAGCACCCGTAAGATTTGCACCATTAAGAATTGCACCAGCTAAATTAGCATCTTCTAAACAAGCATTTTCCAGATTTGCATTTGTAAAATCAGCACCACGTAAATCGGCTGAAGTAAAATTAGCATTGCTTAAATCAGTATCTTCTAAAGATGCTCCACACAAATTTGATTACGTGAAATTAGCTCCACTTAAATCCGCACCATTGAAAAATGCTTTAATAAGATTTGTTTTACTCAAATTCGCACCATTTAACTTTGTTTCATCACCAAATTCTGCTCTCTGTAAATTAGCTTCACTTAAATCAACATATGCTAAATTAACTCCGCTGAGATTAGCACCATGAAAATTAGCACCAATTAAATCGGCTGGATTTCCACCTCTAGAACCGCTGAAATTTGCTCCGCTCCGCTCAGATTTGCTTGGCTTAAATCTGCTCCGTAAAGGTTAGCTGAACTTAAATTTGCTTTTTCTAAATTAGCTCCAGATAAATCAAAATCAATTAAATCCACTCCAGATAAATCAGCTTGTTCTAAACAAGCATCTGAAGCAATCAAGCAAGCATTAGCTTCAATAGGGTTAAAATTTGTAGGAAATATTGTTTCAGTAGTGTAGAGTGCTTGTTCAAGATTAGCCCAATCTAATTTTGCTCCCTTTAAATTAGCTTTTACTAACTTAGCTTTGCTTAAATTAGCGTTGGTTAAATTAGCCCTTATTAGCTTTGATTCATTTAGATTAGCTTGACTTAAATCAGCTTCACTCAAATTTGCTTCATTCAAATTAGCATTATTTATATCCGCTTCAGTGAGATTTGCTCCTTTCAAAGATGCTTTATGCAAATCTACTGAACTTAATTCTGCTTGACACAAAAATGCATCATCTAAAATCGCTTCTTTCAGATTAGCATTACACAGATTTATATTATTCAAATCAGCTTGTGTTAAATTTGCACCACTGAGGTTTTCATTACTCCAGTTAGCATCGCTCAACCTTGTTTGAGTTAAATTAGCTTTGCTTAAATTCACATCGCTTGGTGAATTACCAGTCAAATCCGCTCCAGTTAAATTAATTCCCTTAAAATCTCGTTCTCCTTCTTCATACCTCTCCCAAAATTCTTCACCACTAATAATTTCATCATTATTATCTTCTTGAACTAGATGATTTTCTTGCTCAACATCATCAATATCAATTTTTTCAATCACTTCCTGATTTTCCACAATCACATCAGACGACTGATTAAGAAATTGCTTTAACTCATCAATTTGTGCTGATAGTTGTAAAATCTGTTCTCGATTACTTTCTACCTGTGATAATTCCGCTAACTTATCAAAATCCTGCTTGAATTCATCAAAACAGCGTTTTAACCAAATAGTATTTTTTTCCAAATATCTTGTTGAGTTTCAATTTGCTCTATCCTAGAAACCAATGAAGCTAAATTATTATTCGTATTTGAAACAGTCATTAAAATCCGCCTGCTGTAGAAAACCTGACAATAACAGGATGGCAGCAATATATGATTAATTTAGTGCAACCCTATATTTAAATTGCCCAAAATCAAAGCTAGATTCACAGGTTTTTATTGATTATGAAAAAAAATAAGTAAAAAATATAGAAAATAATTCTGTCCCCTATTATCTTCCTTAACGAATGATTTCAATATTCTAACCGAATTGCTATATCAGTTTTTTCTATTGAATAAATCCTATCGAGTATAAACAATATTCTTTCTGCTTTAAATTCTTTTTTAGCTTCAGATATGACTTTAATTTTTTGTTCAATCTCTTCAATCTCGTCAAGTTATTCTGGGTCTTCTTCCATTAAGTCAAGTAAGTGGCTGACCATTTCATCATCTTCTAAATCTTCTTCTTGATTAATGATTTGATTATTTCCAGGATATATAAAACCATTATCCCCTACTGAAAGTTGACTCAGAGATTCTTGTAATTCTGCAACTTGTGCGGATAGCTGTAAAATTGTTTGCTGCATAGTTTGGACTTGTTGTAATTCTTCCCTATCCCTAAACTCTTGTTTTAGCTCGTCAAGGGAACGCTGTAGCATCAAAGTGTTTTCTTTCCAGATGCTGTTTTCCGCTTCCAGTTGTTTTAATCTGGAGATTAAAGATTCTATATCGCTATTAAAGTTAAAAGTATTCATACGAAAAGTACTGTAGCCGGGGTGCCTAATAATACAAAACAAAATAAATAATAGTTAAGCAATTTTATATTTCAATTGCCCATCATGACACCTACAGTAACAAAGATGATAGTGTTAAGCTTGGCTTGAATGTTGTTTTTATGACTTTTTTTGCGTTTTTTCCGCGTTTTAAATAATTAAAACAATTTTATACGTCTTCTCTGAGAGAATGAAAAGATATAGATATGTCAGTTGATATATAATTTTCATTCTACACTGCTACTGCGACACCATTGCATAACTTATTTTTACAGATAATATGCGAACTATTGCTGAGATAAACGACAAAATAAACCGTAAAAAAGCGGTGGTTTTAACAGTTGAAGAATTAAAAGCAAAAGTCGCAGAGGTAGGCGTTGCAAAAGCTGCAAAAAAAGTCGATGTAATTACCACTGGCACTTTTGAACAAATGGAATCTAGTGGTGCTATTATTAACCTCGGTCATACTGACCCGCCGATAAAAATTCGCCGTTGCTGGTTGGATGGTGTACCAGCATATTCGGGTTTTGGTGCAGTAGATTTATATTTGGGTGCTAGTAGCACTGCCGAACTCTTAGAAGGAGAAGAAGTACGAGGTGGAGAAACTACTTCCAAGATAGTAAAGGGTGGTGGTAACGTTATTGAAGATTTAATCGCAGGTAAACCAATACAGGTAAGAGCGCAAGGACAAGTTACTGACTGTTACCCCAGAAGCTCTTTTGAAACTACTATTACTCGTGACACAATAAATCAATTTTATTTATTTAATCCGCGCAATTTATATCAAAATTTTATAGTGGGTGTGAATGGTGGAGAGCGTCCGCTTTATACCTATCTCGGGCCGCTACAGCCGCGTTTGGGAAATGCGGTTTATTCTAACCCAGGTGCTATTTCACCTTTACTAAATGACCCGTATCTAAATCTAGTGGGTGTGGGAACGCGGATTTTTTTAGGTGGTGGAATTGGGTATGTTAGTTGGGAAGGTACCCAACATAATCCGATGCAGAAACGTTTACCCAATGATACGCCGGTTGGGCCTGCTGCGACCTTAGCTTTAATCGGTGATGCGAAACAAATGGATTCGCGTTGGGTAAGAGGTTGTTATTTCAAAAATTATGGTCCTTCGATAATGCTGGGAGTAGGAATACCGCTACCAGTTTTAAAGGAGGAAGTAGTTTCTCGTTGCGCGATACAAGATAAAGATATAGTTGCCCCGATAGTAGACTTTTCTATTCCCCGACGGGTGCGTCCGACCTTTGGCTTGGTAAGCTATACCCAACTCAAATCCGGACGCATCACCATTGATGGAAAGAAAGTAAGAGTAGCTCCCCTATCGAGCATATATCTTTCCCGACAGGTGGCAATAGAATTGAAGCAATGGATTAAACTAGGTAAATTTACCCTAACAGAACCAGTAGCTCCAATCTCAATGGACAGGTCTTTTCTCCCCCAAGACCGTTGGAAGGAGTTTTAGAAATTGTTATTTGATAGTTGATAGTTGATAGTTGATAAAGTTCGTAACTAACCACTAACCACTAACTACTAACTACTAACTACTAACTACTAACTACTAACTACTAACTACTAAC
>CAKZYM010000494.1 GCA_937884685.1 uncultured Calothrix sp. | reverse complement strand
AAAATCTGAATCTCGATATGACGGGGACGCTCAATGAATTTTTCCAGATAAACCCCTCCATTGCCGAATGCAGCTTCAGCTTCTCCTTGTGCTGCTCGATAAGACTTAGTGAATTCTTCTTGGGAATGCACTAATCGCATACCTCTTCCACCACCACCAGCGGTAGCTTTAATCATCACCGGATAGCCAATATCCGCAGCGACCTTTAATCCTTGTTCTTCAGAATTGAGCAAACCATCGCTACCCGGAACAGTGGGAACACCAGCTTTTTGCATCGTTTCTTTAGCTGTGGACTTATCTCCCATCCTGCGAATTGCTTCCGGAGATGCACCAATAAAAGCAATATGGTGGTCGGCACAAATTTCCGCAAAACGAGCATTTTCGGCCAAAAACCCATAACCAGGGTGAATAGCCGTAGCATTGCGAGTTAAAGCCGCTGCAATAATATTAGGAATATTTAAATAAGATTTACTGCTTGCAGCCTCACCGATACAAACCGCTTCATCAGCAAGCTGTACGTGAAGAGCATCACGGTCAATAGTTGAATGTACAGCAACAGTAGAAATTCCCATTTCCTCACAAGCACGGAGAACCCGAAGTGCTATTTCCCCTCTATTAGCAATTAATATTTTGTCAAAATTCATGTTTGTAATTTCTATATCGTCTTAGTAGATTGAGATTTCCCTCTCTTAATCAAATACAGGAAAAATACTTTTACTTTATTTCCTTAATTTGACCTTCATATTTATACGCTTTGTTGATAGAACCCTCGGCTATAGCGCGAAACACCCATAAGGCATTTTAAATATATGCGCGGCCTAAGTTAACGTAACCAGTATTAAGAAATAACTCAGCCGGTTAACAATTATACGCATCTCCTTTGGAGGCTAGACATTTAATTTGAGTTATCAGAGTTACAACCGTTCTTAATATGACTGGTGTTGCATGAAATTTCTGTTTACCAGTTATCTTGATTGAGCAATTACATGCAACAAAGACAATTATTTATTTTCGGTTAGAGGGAAGCAACTTCTTACTATATTATTTTTGTTATGCTATACTTCCTAACTAGATAAATAAAAATCTCTATCTGCGGATGTGGCGGAATTGGTATACGCGCACGCTTGAGGGGCGTGTGGTCTTGGCCTTGCGAGTTCGAGTCTCGCCATCCGCATTTTTCATGGAAAATTATAGTTAAGGTAAGAAGTAAGAGGTAAAGAGTAAGAAATTATTTATCTTATTATTGCTCTGGGATTAGTGCAGTATCTTGAATAAAACTAATTGCCCATTATCTCTTACCTATTACCTGTCTGATATTTTGTGCTTTGATATAGATAGGTAAAGTATTGTAAAGAGCAGAGCATTGACTGCAACTTTTTCAGAAAAGGAAGATTTGAATTTACCCTGCTCGTGGCATCGATTAAATGCTATTTGGCAGGGTGGAGAAGAGGTAATTGGGCAAGGTTTACCTCATGATAGGCTAGCTCCGAGTTGGCAGTTATTGCTATTGGGTGATGGTTCTCCGACGCGACATTTGAAATTGCTGAGTTGCGAACCAACAGAAGTAGATGTTATTGATATGTCGTTGATTGGCATGGATTCTGATAATGCTCCAGATTTGATGCAGGTGGTACCGGGACCGAGACTGAGGAGACAAGTTTGGTTACGTACTCCTAGCGGTCAAAGATTGGCTTATGCTGCTTCTTGGTGGGAAGCATCTCATGTGGATGAATATTTACAAAATCGCTCGTTACCAATTTGGGCAAGTTTAGCGCGTCTTCGTACTGAATTGTATCGAGATATTCAAGGGATTTATTATGGTAATTCCCCGGTTTTGGAATTGGGATTTAATCAAAAAGGTCCTTTCTGGGGACGACATTATTTATTTTGGCATCACGGACAGCCTTTAACCTTGATTTATGAAGTTTTTTCCCCTTATTTAACTAAATATTTGGGAAGTACCACAGTTTAGGGATTGGAAGAAAAACAATAATAATTAATATAATGACCGTTAATTAAGTCTTTCCCGCATATTTTTTTGTGTGGGAATGATTTTTTCTTGTTCGTTTATGGGGTCTTACCCCTAATTAAATTATTCTATATAAGCGATAAAAAGTTATAACTAATGCCTTCCTCTGGAGAATATTTTTTCGCTGGTTAGTTTATAACGTAACAAACATCTATATTTGTCCAAATGCTTAGGGATAAACAAATTGTTGGAAATATGAAATTTTCCCGAAACTCTTTTGTTTTTATCGAAGCTTGTGTAAGTTGTGAAGTCAATTGATAAAGCCGGAAAAACTGATATAGCTTTGTGCTATACCCTGTGGAGTGGTTTTCTATGGTAAAAAATAATATCTTAACCACAAAAGTACAACTATAGACAATCATAAACATGTTAATTGCAAAGCCTGTAAATTGGTCACTATATATAAAAAAACAATAAGAGCGAATGTTCTAGCAGGACATAGTTATAGATTGTAATAGTAGTGTTAAACTTGCAGCACGAGGTAAATTTATTTATGGAATTACCACAGTTAAGAGAAATAATAGAATATTAGTAATCTAAACTACATTTTGTGTAGTTGAATACAGAGAAAGCCTGCAAAATGCTAGTAGCGAGCAGGTACGGTCGATTAATTTTTGAGCATGTAATCAGCAACCCTAGATATTAAAAATAATTTTTGGTTAGCTGTTTTCTATAAAGCAATTGAAAAGTTCGGTTTTATGAGGTATTGGTTTCAATGACACTGCCTGTCGTGTCTATTTCTGGTAAGAAAAAGAAGAAACCGTCTTTAGTTTTGACGCTTTCTGGAGCGGGTTTATTAATTGGTGGTGGAATCGCAGCTTATTGGCTTTTGACTCAGGGAAAACCTTTATCCAGAGACATGCCTGTAGGTGCTAATATTATTCCCCAAGATGCCCTACTTACGGTTTCTTTGAGTACGGATTCTAGTCAATGGGAAAAATTGCGTTCTCTGGGAACTAAAAAAAGTCAAGCTGCATTGGATAAAAATTTAATTCAACTGCGCGACCGTTTTTTAGCGAAAGAAGGTTTTGATTTTAAAAGAGATGTAAGTCCTTGGGTAGGAGACCAGATAACTATTGCAATTTTAGCTCCTAAAACCCCAGTTACTGCATCGAAGCCAGTTGCTACCGATGGAAAGTTAGCCGCACGAGAGCAGTCACTGGTGATGGTTTTACCAATTAAGAACCAAAATAAAATTCAAACTGCTTTTAAGCAACCATTAGCTTTAAAAGGGAAATGGGTTGACCGAGAGTATGAAGGGATTATGATTAAGGATGGACTTACACAGTCCGGAGAAAAGTTATCTACAGCAATCATAGAAGACCGTTTTTTAGTTATTGCAGATAACTCTAAAGCTACAGAAAGGACTATTAAAGCTTATAAGGATAAAGCAACTTTGGCATCTAGTAACGGTTTTGCCAAGCATTTACCTAAAATAGCGACTTATCAACCTTTGGCTCAATTTTACGTTAATGTTCCAACTGCTGCTCAAATTGCAAGTTCAACTTCTGCTAAACGTCGTTTACCAGCACAGGTTTTAGCGCAGTTGAAGAATAATCAAGGTTTGGCAGGAACTGTTAGTTTGGAATCCCAAGGGGTGCGTTTAAAAGGAATTTCTTGGTTAAAACCTAACAGCAGACGAGTTTTAGCGGTGGAAAATAAGGCTAATACTATGACAACTCGTTTACCAGCAGAAACTTTGGTGATGTTTTCTGGTGGGAACCTGCGTAGATTATGGGCTGATTATGTTTTAACTTCTCAGAAGAATTCTCTTTCTCCGATTAAACCAGAAAAGTTGAGAAGTGGATTTAAGGATTATTTGGGTTTGGATTTCGACCGAGATTTACTCAGCTGGATGGGAGGTGAATTCGCGGTATCTGTAATTCCCCAGGTTCCAAATAAAGATTTTCCTCAAGATGTTCGTGCTGCTTTAGTATTTATGGTGCAGGCTAGCGATAAACGTAAAGCCCAGACATCTTTGAAGCAGTTAGATGACGCGATGAGAAATCAGTACCAATTTAAAGTTAAAGAAGATAAAGTCGGTGAAATACCTGTAACTAGATGGATTGGTCCTGGTGGTACTTTAACTGCTACTCACGGTTGGTTAGATGAAAATGTTGCTTTTCTAAGTTTAGGAACTCCAATAACCGATAAAATTATTCCCAAACCAAAAGATGTTTTAGCTAATGCTGGTTCATTCCAGAAAGCAGTTCCATCAGAACTTAATCCGACCAATACTCAGTTTTTTTTGGATATGGAAGGTGCTGCAATAAGTATGTCAATACCCGCTTTATTTCCCGAGCAGCAGAACTTTCTTAATGCTTTAAATTCAATTGGTGTAACAAGTGCTGTCACAGATAGTCGCACCACTCGTTATGATATTTTATTGAACTTAAAGAAAGGTGAGAAACCATCTTCGCTTCCTAGTCCTAAAGATAAAAGTGAATAAAGGTTGGTAGTTGGGATAGTCGCGCTCTTAAATACAATATTTTATAGACTTAAACCCAACTGAACCTGCCAAGTGAAATAATACTAGGAGAGGTGCAAATCTTAAAGGATTGCGACCTCTTCTAAGTGGGAGTTTGAAAGACAGTAAGATAAAAAATTATAGTAATTTAATGGGGAGAACACTTTTATGGATTTGGTTGTACTCCAGAATTGGCTTGATAATACTTCCTTCCTGGTTCTGTTTCTGACGATGTTGATTTATTGGGTGGGAGCAGCTTTCCCAAGTTTACCAATATTGCCCGGTTTGGGAACTGCTGGAATGGCGATCGCTAATTTGTGTATAGCAGCTTTACTTGGTGCAAGATGGTTGGAAGGTGGATATTTCCCGCTCAGTAATTTATATGAATCTTTGTTTTTCTTGGCTTGGGGAATCACCACCGTTCATTTAATTGCTGAGTACAGCAGCCGCAGTCGGTTGGTAGGAGTTGCAACTGCTCCGGTCGCAATGGGAATCAGCGCTTTTGCAGCATTAACTCTTCCTTCAGAAATGCAAGTTTCCGAGCCATTAGTACCTGCACTCAAATCAAACTGGTTGATGATGCACGTCAGCGTGATGATGTTGAGTTATTCGGCTTTGATGGTAGGTTCTTTAGTCGCAGTAGCATTTTTAATAGTTACTAAAGGTCAACCGGTACAACTTCAAGGTAGTTCCGTAGGTAACGGTGGTTATCGTACAAATGGTTATCGTTTACATAAAGCTGGTGAATTAGTCACCGAACCCAATGCATTTGCTTTTGAAAATAACGGTTTTTCTCCCGTTCAAAGCAATAGTAACGGTAAAACAGCTACAGCAGTTGCAGCTCGGATAGAAACTCAATCTAATACTGCATCAGAAGCAACTCTTTCTCCTCAGCGATTAAGTTTGGCTGAAACCTTAGATAATATTAGTTACCGTATTATTGGATTGGGTTTTCCGCTCTTGACAATCGGTATTATTGCTGGTGCGGTTTGGGCTAATGAAGCAT
>CAKZYM010000493.1 GCA_937884685.1 uncultured Calothrix sp. | reverse complement strand
CACCTCCTACAATTGCTACTTTTTTCATGATTTATTGAAAATGGTAATGGGTAATGGGTAATGGGTAATAGTTAATAGTTTAATAATGATGATGTTGGGTTACGACACGATTAAGATAGATTTTCATTACCTGACTTAATCCGTTTATCTTATGTAACCCAACCTACAAGGTTTATAAATTAATTAACCTACAGCTTTTAAAATTTCGTCATCGATTGAAAAATCAATTTCTTTTTTGTCTCGTTCGGATGCTAAATAATCGTTTTTGAATGAATCTTTTAATCCCGATGTTAAATCGTAATCTGGATACCAATCTAATTCTGTCATAGCTTTGTTAACTGATGCAAAGAAGTGCTGCATTCTCATTGGAAATGCTTTACGCTTGCCGAAATCAAATTTTTTGGGGTCGTAATGCACGATTTGAATGTCTTCAGGTGACTTACCCGCAGCTACAGCACAAGCACGAGCTAGACCGTCAAAGGTGATATAACGATTACCCGAAATGTTATAAATCTGTTTGATTGCATTAGAATTGCCTATGACTTTAGTCATTGCTTTGGCTAGGTCTTTGACGTGACCTAATTGGGTAATATGCAATCCGTTTCCGGGAATGGGAAGGGGACGGTTCCTTGCAATTCTGTCAAAAAACCACGCTTCTAAATCGTTGTAGTTTTGAGGTCCGTAAATATAAGTGGGACGAATGGAGGTGAAAGGAAAGTCGTTTTCTGCAAGGAAGCTTTCGGTATGGTGTTTTCCTTTATGACGACTTTTTGGGTCTACTGCGTCTCCTTCTATGTGAGGTAAGCTGTCAGATTTGAGATAAACTCCAGCAGAACTCATGTATACGAAATGCTGTACGCGGTTTTGAAATATTTCTGCTAATGGTTGAGTGTCGGTCAATTCGCGCCCGTTGTTGTCAAAAATTACGTCAAAATTTTCGTTTTTTAATTTTTCTTTTAACTGATTTGGGTCGGTGCGATCGCCAATTATCTGGGTGACTTTATCAACTGGTGAGGGACGGTTTCCACGATTGAACAGTACTACTTCATGTCCTTGGTCTACCAATAGTTGAGTGAGGTAGACACCGATGAACCGAGTACCCCCCATGATTAAAATTCGCATAGAACCCCTGCTATATATGCTACTTGTCCGCAAAAAAATTGAGAATGAAGAACACAGAATTAATAGTTAATTCTCCCATGACGTTACGAACGTCAAAATTTCTTCCTTATTTGAGATTATCAGATTGGAGGTAACGCTCAGTGGGAACTTGTATCGTGGGAATTACGTCACCACAAGGGTTATTAATTTTCTGTTTGATTCAAAAAACGGGAAAACTTTACATTTAACGGTAAAAACATCGAGCTTCCTAGTTTAAGCTATCTTCAATATATATACGTATATATAATTAGGAGTTCTAATCTGAGCCTTTGACCCCTCCGGGGTTCGCCATTTGCACTCTGTGAGAAAGCCTCCGGCTCACATGGGGGAAACCACGCCAGTTCCTACAACGCGGGGACCCCGCGCAACCGCCTGGCTCCCCAAGACCGCAATGGCTCACCTTTGACCTTTGATTTAATTTATAAATGGTAGCTGTGCCTTCAAAGTATGCTGTGGTGCATGAGTGGCTTACACCCAATGCAACAGGTGGTTCGGAACTCGTAGTACGAGAAATATTGAACCATGTTGATGCCCAATTGTATGCTCTCATTGATTTTGAATCGAGTAATCCGGAAAGTTATTTATACAAGCGTCAAATTGGAACCACACCTCTACAGTATTTTCCCGCAGCAAAGTCAGGTGTCCAAAAGTACTTGCCTCTGCTGCCATTGGCTATAGAACAACTGGATTTACGGCAGCATGACGTGATTCTGTCTTCGTCACATGCCGTTGCAAAAGGGATTTTGACAACTCCCGACCAATTGCACATTTGTTACTGCCATAGTCCGATGCGTTACGCTTGGGATTTAACCTTTGATTATCTGCGAGAGAGCAAGTTTGGCAGAGGTATGGCTGGATGGTTAACGCGCTACATACTCCACCGTTTAAGGCAGTGGGACGTTTTAAGTGCGAATCGGGTTGATTATTTTATTGCTAATTCTGCTCACACAGCAAGTAGAATTTGGCGGTGTTACAGAAGAGACGCGAAGGTTATATATCCACCAGTAAATACCGAAGATTTTCCGTTTTTATCTCAAAAAGAAGATTTTTACCTTACTGTTTCCCGGTTAGTAAGTTACAAGCAAGTAACTTTAATTGTCAAAGCTTTTAATCAATTAAAAAAACCTTTGGTAATAATTGGTACTGGACATGATATGGATAAAATCCTTAAGATAGCGAAACCCAACATACAGATACTAGGATGGCAGCCAGACGATATGGTAAAAAAATATATGGCTAATGCCCGAGGTTTTGTGTATGCTGCTTGTGAAGATTTTGGTATTGCCTTGGTGGAAGCACAGGCTTGTGGCACTCCGGTAATCGCCTACGGTGCTGGTGGAGCCTTGGAAACTGTGCGAGATGTTCGTCAATATGGTGATACTGGAACTGGGATATTTTTTCAAAAGCAAACAGAAGCATCTTTAATCGAAGCTGTGGAGACTTTTGAAGCAAATAGAGAGAAAATTAGTTCTGAATATGCTTCTTCGCACGCTGCTCAATTTTCAAGGCAAATGTTTGCTTCTGCTTATCTCAACTTTGTCCATACGTGCGAGGAAAAATCGATAAAAGAAAATAGAAATTCAATTAGTAAGATGATTTGACTTGTTAAATTAAATTTGCTTCCCAGGCACTTTTAAAAGCTTTATAAGCTTTAAGATTGGGACTATGTGTGGTGTGGATTGTAAGGAGTATGATGACGGCACAGACCTCACTCCTCTCCGGTAGGATTGCGCGTACTTTCTTTAAGCGCGGTTTCCAGAAAAAGAAGCCAAAATTTAAACCCCTAGGTTTTTATCTTCAAGCTTTAAACGGAGAGAAAGCTAAGCGACTGTTCGATATAATATTTTCCCTGTTAGTACTAATTCTGTTTTCTCCTGTTTATTTAATTCTGGCTTTATTGATTGCTTTAAGCTCCCGTGGGCCTATATTCTACGTTCAGGAAAGAGTTGGGAAAAATTACAAGCGGTTTAATTGTATTAAATTTCGCACGATGGTGAGCAATGCCGATGAAGTTTTAATACAGATGATGGAAACATCGCCTCAATTTAAACAAGAGTGGAAAAGTAATTTTAAACTTAAAAAAGACCCTAGAATTACTACCATCGGCAAGTTTTTGCGAATTACCAGCTTGGACGAATTTCCTCAGTTCTGGAATGTTCTTAAAGGGGATATGAGTGTTGTTGGACCTCGACCTTTGGTAGCAGAAGAATTACCGAAGTATGGTTGTCATATTAATCAGATTCTAACTATCAAGCCAGGAATTACTGGATTATGGCAAGTTTCTGGGCGCAATGACATACCCTATCCTAGGAGAGTCCAGATAGATTTGTACTATGTAAAATTTAGAAATTTGTGGTTAGATTTATGGATTGTTTTGAAAACAATTGCTGTTGTTGTTATACCAACGGATAACGGAGCCTATTAAACTTAAGGTTCGATTTTTCATCGTCTTCTGGGGCAGCTTAGTTGCCCCTATAAAATTCTGACTAATTTAATCTGAAGAATACATCATATCACTTCCAAAAGAATAAGTAATGGAAGGTTAATTAAACCTTTTTAAACGCTTGATTCATTATTATATTTTATCTTTATCCAGAAAAATTTCATAAAACAAGTAGCAAATCAGACTTGTATAAATCTGGCTGTTTTATTGACTTTTATAAAAAAAATATCATAATTTACGTTTTATTTGTATCACCAAAAACTTATTATCACTTTCTAAATACATGCATTTAGATAAACTTCTATTTGTGATATTAAGCTCATAGCCTAATAATTGTCGCAGACAATACTATAAGCATTCTGGAAAAAATCAGAATTAAAAGTAGATTTTTTGAGATAGTTGTTTTCCTTTCATCACTTATATTTCTATATAAAAATTATTAATAAATTTTGTATAGGAATTCAAGATAATTTTAAAACATTGCTTAAAGTTTCGTATCACCTTCTGTTTAAAATCTTTTACAAAAAATAGAGTTTAATCTTTATCAAATCATTAAATATATAAAGCATTTGTAAAGATTAAGAAAATGTACTGGAAACACAATTAATCTCTCGTTACCGTTTGATAGGTTTAACCTGAAAACATAAGCTTCTAGTATATTTACTTAGATATGCGAGATATTACTGGTGGAAGATTCGTAGGTTACCCGCAGGTCAACTAAGTGTATCCCTGTTAGCTTATACCAGGCGACATGTATTAATTTCATTAAAATAAATAAGGAATAAAGGAGAATGACCCAACAAAAGCGAGCGTTGATTACTGGTATTACCGGACAGGATGGTTCTTATCTAAGTGAATTTTTATTAGAGCAAGGTTACGAAGTACACGGTATTATTCGTCGTACTTCCACCTTTAATACAGACCGTATCGACCATATTTATGAAGACCCCCATAGAGAAGAAGCTAAATTATTTCTTCATTACGGTGACTTAACCGATGGTACGACGCTACGCCGCATTCTCGAAGAAGTTCAGCCTGTAGAAATTTATAATTTGGGCGCTCAGTCCCACGTAAGAGTAAGTTTTGATTCACCTGAATACACCGTGGATGCTGTAGGAATGGGAACCCTACGTTTATTAGAAGCAATCCGCGATTATCAGCAGCGTACTGGTATTGAAGTGCGCTTCTATCAGGCAGGTTCTTCAGAAATGTTTGGTTTGGTACAAGCAGTACCTCAAAAAGAAACAACTCCTTTTTACCCACGCAGTCCTTATGCATGTGCTAAGGTTTACGGTCATTGGCAAACTGTTAATTACCGCGAATCTTACAATATGTTTGCTTGTAATGGTATTTTGTTTAACCACGAATCACCTCGTCGCGGTGAAACTTTTGTAACTCGTAAAATTACTAGAGCAGTGGCTCGTATTGTTGCTGGTAAACAGAATAAAATCTACATGGGTAATCTTGACTCTAAGAGAGACTGGGGTTATGCAAAAGATTACGTGAGAGCAATGTGGATGATGTTGCAGCAAGAGCAACCTGATGATTATGTAATTGCAACTAACGAAACTCATTCTGTACGCGAGTTTCTGGAATTAGCATTTAATTACGTAAATCTTGACTGGGAAGAATATGTAGAGTTTGACAAGCGTTACTTGCGTCCTGCGGAAGTGGATTTGTTGATTGGAGATTCCACTAAAGCTAGAACTCAGTTGGGCTGGACTCCATCAGTAACTTTTGAACAACTTGTTGCTCTGATGGTAGAAGCAGATTTGCAAGCTTTGGGTCTAACTTCCCCTGGTGATAAAGTAGCTTCGGCAATTAAAGACAATGCGATGATTCGTCAGGAATTAGGCGCACTACATATGTAAATTTTATACAGCTTGTCGATTTTGGATTTT
>CAKZYM010000492.1 GCA_937884685.1 uncultured Calothrix sp. | reverse complement strand
TTGCCAGTGTCGAAACTCGTAAAAAACTATGGAAACTGATGGCTGAAATTAATACACCACTCATAAACGAGTTGTTAAAGTTGGTACATCAACATCCAGATTTTGAAACTTGGCGGCATAAAGGAAAAGTGCCTACAGGAACTATCAAACAACTATGCGAACCGTTAAAATCTGATTCGCGTTTCGTTGGACAACCAGCACGCTTTTACACGAGCGCAGTTGCAACAGTAAGCTACGCTTATAAGTCTTGGTTAAAAATTCAAAAGCGTTTACAGTTGCAATTGGAAGGTAAAACACGCTGGTTAGAAATGCTCAAAAGTGATGCAGAGCTAATCGAAGAGAGTGGCGAAACCTTCTTATCAATCCACAGTAAAGCAAGAGAAATATTAGCTCAACTCACTCCCGAATCTACAAACATCGAAAAGCGGAAAAAAGGAAAAAAGAATAAAAATTTCAATTTAGCAGATAATAAAAGTCTTTCTAAGACTCTATTTGATGCATACAAACATACAGAAGATACTTTGACTCGTTGCGCTATAAGCTACTTACTTAAAAACGGTTGTAAACTTACCGATGAAGAAGAAGACGCAGAAAAATTGATCAAACGTCGGCGAAAATCAGAAATCCAGATTGAAAGAATCAAAGAACAACTTGAAGCTAGAGTTCCCAAAGGTAGGGATTTAACAGATGAAGAATGGCTAAAAACTCTTATACTTTCTACTAGTCAAGTACCAAAAAACGAAGCAGAAGCTAAGTCTTGGCAGAATGCATTACTAAGAAAATCTTGTTCTCTACCTTTTCCAGTTACTTATGAAACCAGCGAAGACCTAATTTGGTTTAAAAATAAAAAAGGTCGCATATGTGTAACATTTAACGCTATTAGAGAACATACATTTGAAATTTATTGCGATAATCGTCAATTACATTGGTTTAAGCGTTTTTTATCAGACCAAGAAATTAAGAAAAATAATAAAAATCAACACTCTAGTAGCTTATTTACTCTTCGCAGTGGACGTATTTCATGGCAAGAAGGACAAGGAAAAGGAGAACCTTGGAATATTCATCATTTAACTCTTTACTGCACTGTTGACACCAGATTATGGACTGCCGAAGGAACCAAATTAGTAGCAGAAGAAAAAGCCAAAGAAATCACCAAAATAATTACTAAGACCAAAGAAAAAGGTCAGCTTACTGATAAACAACAAGCTCACATTAAACGTAAAAATTCCACACTCGCCAAGATTAATAATCCTTATCCACGTCCAAATAAATCTTTATATTATGGACTTTCTCATATTCTCGTAGGTGTCAGTTTTGGTTTAGAAAAGCCTGCAACTGTAGCGATTCTAGATGCAAATACACAAAAAGTTTTAACTTACAAAAGCATCAAACAACTTCTTGGCAATAATTACAAATTACTGAATCGACAGCGACAGCACCATCTTGCTTTATCTCACAAACTTAAAATCGCACAAACCCAAGCTGCGCTTAATCATAATCAGTATAGGGATTCTGAGTTAGGGCAATATATCGATAGATTACTGGCGAAGGAAATAATTGCGGTCGCACAAAAACATTCTGCTGGTAGCATCGTACTCCCAAAATTGGAAGGTATGCGCGAACAAATAAATAGCGAAATTCAAGCGAAGGCTGAGGAAAAATGTCCTGAATCTATAGAAGCCCAGAAAAAATATGCTAAACAATATCGCCGCAGCATTAATCAATGGAGTTATGGCAGATTAATTGAGAATATTAAAAGTCAAGCTGCTCAAGCTGGAATTGCCATAGAGGAAACAAAACAATCCGTTAGAGGTAGCCCACTTGATATTGCCAAAGAAATAGCTTTAGCCGCCTACTTTTCTCGTAACAAATCTTAATAGATAATTTTTGAGCGAACCTTAGAATAAAAAATAACAGCGCCGTTGTTCATGCGTTTATACGCCTCTGAACAATGAAAATATGGGTTAGTTTGACTGTGGTCACACAGTTTTGCTTTCTGACCCTGGTAGCTGCCCACCTTGAAGCTGCTATCTCTTGTAGATAGGACATAAGGTGCGCCCCCAGTAATAGAGGTGCGGGTTTACCGCAGTGGTTGCTACCCAATCACCTCCGAGCAAGGAGGAACCCACCTAAATTTTTATTTTTGGCAAATCGAAGCAGGAGCTATTTTCCTGGAAATTCTGCCGAAATATTAAATTCCTTATTTGTCAATAAGCAAGGAATTGAAGGAGCAGCTTTTTAACTTCCCTTTAAGTTTTGGGTTGGTTGAAAGCGTTGTGGATTAAAAAATCTCGGTGTTACATTCATAGTTTCAACAGTTTTTGAAGCTTTGGGTT